>JBJSXS010000636.1:0-8314 GCA_046086545.1 Gemmata sp. | reverse complement strand
CCGCGCCGGCCGCCTCGGCGCACGCGCCCGGGGGCAAAGTGGCGTTCCCGGTGCCGGCCCGGTTCGTCGCCGCACACGCGCTGAACGTGGCGCAGGTGGTGGCCCGCGTCGTTCCTTACGACTACGAGTGGGCCGGGCGGCCGCTGCTGCCGGTGGTCGCGGCGCTGCTAATGGACTGCGGTATGTTGTCGGTGCCGGGCGCATTGCTGGGCAAGACCGAAGCCCTCACCCCAGAGGACCGGCGGGTGCTGGAGGCGCACCCGAAGCTCGGCGCGGACCTGCTGGTGTGGAGGTTCCCGAACATCGCCGCGCCGCTGGCTTCCGCGGTCGCCGCGCACCACGAGCGCGCCGACGGCACCGGCTACCCGAGCGCTCTGCCCGGCGCGCAAGTGCCGCCGCTCGCGCGCCTGCTGCGCGTGGCGGACGTGTACACCGCGCTGCTCGAAGAGCGCCCGCACCGTCAGGCGGCCGACCCGCGTGCGGCGCTCACCGACGTACTGCTGATGGCCGAGCACGGGCAACTGGACCGCGACTTCGCCGAGTACCTACTGAACCTGGCCTACTACCCGGTCAACACGGTGGTCGAACTCACCGACGGGCGCGTCGGTGTGGTGGTGGCGAACCACCCGAACCGGCTGGACCCGCGGTCGCCGGGGCGCCCGGTCGTCGCGGTTCTGGCGAGCGCGGACGGCGTCCCGCTCCCGCGCCCGGAGCACTTGGACTTGTCACAGGCCGACCGCGGCGGCATCGTTAAGGCGGTACCCCCGGCGCGGAGGCGCGAACTGTTGGGCGCGCGCTACCCCGAGCTGGTCTGAGGAATTGTCGTGCGACCCGCCACCCCGCCAGCGGCAACCGAAGCCTCGATCTGGGAGCGCCCGGCCGCCGTGCGGGTCCGGGCCCACGGGGTGTGCCAGCCGTCGGATGCCTGCGCCCCGGCCCACGCGCGACGGGCCCTTCTCACCCGGTTGTATGCCGAGCAGGCGGCCCTCGGTGGCACAGCGTATCTGCGGGACCACGCCCGCCCCGAGGTGGTTACCCACCACGTGAACGTGTTCGAGTGGTACGCGCCGCACCTCGCCGGCCGCTCAGCGGTTCTCGACTGGGGCTGCAACCACGGCCCGGACTCGTGCCTACTGCGGCACCGCTTCGGCGACTCCCTGGACCTGCACGCCTGCGACTTCATCGAGCCGAACGCCTTCCCGGTGTTCCGCGACTCCGCGCGACCGGAGTACACCCAACTGACCGACCCACTCGCACTGCCGTACCCGGCGCACCGGTTCGACGCGGTCGTCGGCTCGGGGGTACTCGAACACACCGCGATGGACGGCGAAGCGCTCAAGGAGGTGTGGCGCGTGCTGCGCTACGGCGGCCTTCTGGTCGTCACGTACCTGCCGTTCGCGCACTCGTGGGACGAGCGCCGGCGCCGCGCACGGGGGCTAGACCACCACCAGCGGTTGTACACCCGCGCGGGGTTCGCCCGCATGCTGCTCAGCCACGGGTTCCAACCGCTCGAGATCGGGTACCAGGGGTTCGTTCCGAACGCGCTGCGGGGTCCGCGCGCCAGCTGGCAGCGCGCCCTGCGGGCCCTGATCGACCCGATTTGGGAGCCGGTCCTGCGCCCGCTCTGTTACCCGCCGTACTCGCACTCCGTCCTGTGCGGGATCGCGCGCAAAGTGAACAGCATCTGACGCGGCACAACACCTATGAAGTCCTATCTCGCGGCGACCCGGCACCCGTGGGTGTGCTTTCTGTTCCTCCTGCCGCTGGTCGCCGCCTACGAGGGCGGTCTGTACTGGCTCGGGGGCGATCAGGCGGCGCGGCTCCGGAACGGGGCCGACGCGTGGCTCCGGTGGGCACTGGAGGTGTTCGGCGCGCGGCACGCTCTGGTCGCTCCGGCAGTTGTTCTCGGCGTGTTGCTGGTGTGGAGCTGGTGGCGCTGGAGCGACCGGCCCGACGACCCGGTGCGGGCGCTGTTCGGGATGGCGTTCGAGAGCGCGCTCTTCGCAGTCCTGCTGTGGCAGTTTAGCCGGAACTTCGGCCCGATCCTCGACGGGCTCGGCGTCAAGCTTCAGATCACCGTTCGCACGGCCCCCGCGGCACAGGTCCTCACGTTCATCGGCGCCGGCATTTACGAAGAGGTGCTGTTCCGCCTCGGTCTGTTCGGCGGGCTCGTGTTGCTGCTGCACGCGATCCGCATCCCGGGCGTGGTTGCGGTGCCGCTCGCGGCACTCGCGGGCGCACTACTGTTCGCTGCAGCGCACCACATCGGCCCTTACGGGGAGCCGATGCGGTCCGACTACTTCCTGTTCCGTTCCGCCGCCGGGCTGTTCTTCACGGGCCTGTTCGTGGGCCGAGGCTTCGGGATCGCGGTCGGCGCCCACGCAGGGTACGACATCCTGGTCGGCGTCGTGGTCGCGTAACACCGAGCCGGGAGCGGCGGGTAGGGAATCGCCGGCGTTCATGCTGGTCGCGGTTGTATCTGGAACTCAACTCACGGGAACTGCGGCGGGATGCCGAGGCCTCGGTTCGCGGGCGCCCCGATCATCTGCCGCACCAGTGCGTCCTTAACGCGCGACCCCACGTTGTTGCTGTCGATGTCGGCTGCCGTGAACGTCCCGGGCACGGTGAACGTCGTGCGAGCGGTCGCGTCCATCGCAATGTCGGCCCGGAGTACCACGGTCACGTTAATCTGATACTGGTTCGGCGCTGGCGCGGGCACGACCGAGTACGCGAGGTCGAAGTGCGCCGGTTTCTCCTCGGGAGCTTCAACGAACGCGATCAGCTGGTGCCCAATCGGCGGCGGGTCGTCCGGGCCGCCCCACGTGTAGTCCGGGGGCGGCGGCACCTGCTTGCCCCAGGGCTCGTTCGCGAACGCGACGTTTACCCCATCGGCGAACTCGGTGCGTAACTTGTTCTCGCGCCCCCCCTTCTCGGTGGAACTTGGCGGCGCCTGTGTCTCGGTGACCCGCAGCGACACCACCGGTTGCTCGGCGGTGCTGAGGTTGCGTAGGATCTCGCCCATCGCGCGCCCGAGTTGCTTGTTCTCGGCCTGCCGCTCGACATGGTCGATGGCCGGGGTGTAGAACTTAGGCAGCCGGGCCAGCACCTCGTCGCGGTGAAGTCGGTTACGCGGGTCGATCAGGTACGCCCGGAGCGCCCCGGGTTGCTCGCGCGGCGGGTCGCCGGTCACTTTTGCGAAGATGGCCTCGTCGCGGAAGTACGGGTTGATCGCAAACCCCATCACCAAAAAGCACAGCAACCCGCCGACCAGCATAAACACGTAGGGCAGGAAAGCGGGCGCGGCGCGGCCCTCGCGGGCCGGCTCCGCGGGCACTTCGGTGATGTCCAGTTCAACGAGGTTCAGGTTGATGTTCCCCTCGGCGTCTTTCGGCTCGTCGCCGTTGCGAGCGACGTACTTGGCCAGTCCACCGAGGTCGGCAGGGCCGAGGTCGGCACGCTCTGCTCCGTCCGGCCCGCGGGCCCACGCAAGGTAGTTCAGGAACGTCACCATATGCTCGGCGCGGGCCTCGTGTGTTACGGTCAGCGAGGCGCGATCGCGGCCCAGTTTGATCTCCACAAGGCTGTTCTGGTAGTTGCCGTTCTTGTCGTAATTGTGCGTGTACCTGGCGTCCTCGACGCTCTCGACGGAAGTGACGGTGACCTGCTCGCGGTACGCCTCGTACAGGTACAGTGCGTCCGCATACACCCACGCGCCGGCCGTCCTCTTGCCGCCCTTGCCGCGAAACCCGGCCGCCAACAGCCACCCGCCCAGCACCAGCCCACCGGTCTGGAGCACTGCGACGCGCACCGGATCCTTGTAAACGATGTCGAGCCAAGTCGTCAGGGTGAGAAGGAGGGTGACAACGATGAGAACGGGCCCGGCAATGCACCCGCACCCGGGCAGCGAGTCGCTGGCAGCGACGAACACGCCCGGCGCGCCCTTGCCCTGCGTCTCCCGCACCGCGATCAGGTACTCGCGGGTCGCGGCGTCCAGTTCCTCGAACAGGTACGTCTTGGCCATGCGAGCGACACTCCGTGTGCGGACCTCTCGCGGCGAATGTAGTCGGCGGCGGGGCGCGGATCAAGCGCCCAGTTCACGCGTCGCCCCGGTCACCCGACCATCTGGTGGGGAACGAACCGGCTGGTGTTACCGGTGACCAGCGACGAGTCCTCGCGGATGCCCATGCCGCACGACTCGCCGTTCACCACCCAGCTGCCGAGCACCGGGTACCGGCCGTCGTGCGGCTTCAGGTTGGTTGCGAGCGCCTGGTAGACGTACGGCTTGTCGTACGGGCCTTCGGTGCGGTGCGCGAGATTGCCGTCGATCACGATCTCGATGTTCGCGCCCTCGCGCGCGTGTACCGGCTTCTTGACGTACGTGCCGCCGGGCAGCGGGTCGAACGACGCGGGCAGCAGGAACGGGCTGTCCGGGTGCCGCTCGTAAAGCAGGGGTAGGATGCTTTTGCAACTCAGGATCATCTTCCACGCCGGCTCGACCCACTTGGTGGGCGCCGTGCGGATGTGCGTGCCGAACTCCTCGCGTGCCATCCACTCCCACGGGTAGAGTTTGAAGCACCGGTGGATCGGGAACCCGGTGCTGTCCACGAACACCTTGCGCGGCCGGTCGTACCCGATATCCTTGATCGGCAAGAACGAGGTCTTAGCCCCCGCCTGGATCGCCACGTCCCGCATGTATTCGACGGTGATGTAGTCCTCGGGCGTGTCCAGTTCGTCGGTCAGCGACGCGAAGTGGATCGGACCGCCGTCGCGCTTGAGGACCGCCTTCCACGCTTCGATCAGTTGCTCGTGGATACTGTTGAACTGGTCGCCGCGTTCGTCCACATCTTTCAGCCAGTACCACTGCGCGACCGCGGCCTCGACCAGAGCGGTGGGCGTGTCGGCGTTGTACTCCAGCATCTTCGGCGGGCCGGACCCGTCGTAGGCGAAGTCGAACCGGCCGTAGATCGACGGCTCGTCGTTCTCCCACGACCGGATGACGTAGTCCTCAAACTCTTGAGGAATCATGAACAGCCCGAACAGGCGCTTGTCGATGACCTCCTGGACGAGATCCAGGCACATTTTGTGGAGCGCCATCGTGGCGTCGTAGATGCGCTCGACCTCTGTGTTCGTGAACTGGTAAAACGCGGACTCGTCCCAGTACGGCTCGCCGCGAAGGGTGTGGTAGTAGAGGCCGTACTCTTCGACCCGCTTCTGCCAGTTGGGCCGGGGGTCGCAGGTAACCCGGTGCATCGTGGTTGCTCCTGGCTGCGTCGTCCGGGCAGGGCGCGCGAACGGCCGGCGAAGCTCGGCCGGCGCCAACGCGCCGGCCGGCGCGCGCCGGCCGTTGAACTGATGATCGTCGGAATTAGCCGCCGATGCCGCCGCCGACGCGCCCACCGACCGACCCGAACCCGCCCCGGGACACGCTGCTGCCCATGGCCGGGCTGCCGCCGCGGACGGACGAACCGCCACCGCCGGCGTAGTGCCCGATGAAGATGAACGTGCCGCCGCCGCTGCTGCGGGGCCGCCCGCCGACCCGCTTCTCGGCCTGTTTGTCCGCTTCCTTCGAGTAGTCCTCGTCGGGCCACGCAAAATACGTGGCGGTCAGCAGCCCGGCACCGAGCAGGGTGAGGGTCAACTCACGTGACATACGGGTCATGGCGAAACACCCTTGCGCGCCCCCTGAGGGGGCGGTACCGATGTATTCGTAACAGTCCAGCTACTTCATTACCACGTCCGCAGGTGCTTGGGTAGACTTTTTTGGGAGATGCCAGGTCAGAGAACCAAACCAACGAAGCTGTTGGGCCGGAGCCGGAGGTGAGGGCGCCGCCGACTCAGCGCAAGAGGCACACGCGATCAGTCTGTTGTGCCCTCGCCGCCGGCTTCGGCACAACAGATTATCTGTTGCCCTGATTGTGAGCGCTCAGCCACGCAGCATCATGGAGACGTACTTGGTTTCGAGGTACGCTTCCAAGCCCTCGTGGGCGAGTTCGCGGCCCATGCCGGACTCCTTCATCCCGCCGAACGGGCACTGCGGGGTCGCAGGCACCGGGTCGTTCAGGCCGATGATGCCGGCTTCCAACCCTTCCGCCATGCGCCACGCGACGCTCATGTCATTGGTGAACACGTACGCGGCGAGGCCGTACTTGGTGTTGTTCGCCTGTGCGATCACGTCATCGAGTTTCGAGAAGTCGAGCACCGGCATAACCGGTGCGAACGGCTCATCGGTCAAAATGCGTGCGTCCGGCGACAGCCCCGCGAGAACCGTCGGCTCGAAGAAGTATCCCTTGTCGAACTTGCTCGACTTGCCGCCGCCGGTGAGGATCTTCGCGCCCTTCCCCTTCGCGTCGTCGATGAGGGCTTGCGTGCCCTCCATCGCCTTCTTCTCGAACATCGGGCCGACCACGACGCCTTCGTCCAGCCCGTTGCCCATCTTGAGCGCCTTGGCCTCCGCGACCGCGACCTCGGTGAACTTCTTCTCGATGTCCTTGTGCACGAAGAACCGGCTGGGGCTGATGCACACCTGCCCGTTGTTCCGGAACTTACCGAGTACGGCGGCCTTCGCGACCACCTCGGGGTCGGCGTCCGGGAACACGATGAACGGTGCGTGGCCGCCCAGTTCGAGCGAGAGCCGCTTCACTTGGTCGGCGGCCTGCTTCATCAGCCGCTTGCCCACGTCCGTGCTGCCGGTGAAGCTGATCTTCCGCACCGCCGGGTTCTGCATGAACTCGTCGCTGATCTCGCTCGCAGAGCCGATCACGAGGTTCGCCACGCCCTTGGGCAACCCAGCGTCGATGAGACACTCGAACACGCCGATGAGCGACAGCGGGGTCTGGCTCGCGGGCTTGCACACGATCGTGCAGCCCGCGGCAAGCGACGGCGCTATCTTTCGTGCTTGCAGGGTGATGGGGAAGTTCCACGGCCCGATCGCACCGACCACGCCTACCGGGTGCTTGATGGTCATGTGCCGTTTGGCCGGGTTGCTCTGCGGAATCACCTGCCCGTAGGCTCGCTTCCCCTCCTCCGCGAACCACTCGAACGTGTCCGCCGAGTGAAGAACTTCGGCCTTCGCTTCGGGCACCGGTTTGCCCTGCTCCATCGTCATGGTGCGGGCCAGGGCGTCGGCCCGCTCGCGCATCAGGTCCGCGGTCCTCTTGAGCACCTTCGCGCGGTCGTAGGCGGTGAGCTTCATCCACGCGGGCAGCGCTGCCGAGGCGGCGGCCACCGCTTTCGCCGCGTCCGCGCGCCCGCCGGAACTGACCTCCGCGATCGTCTCTTCCGTCGCAGGGTTGGTGACGCCGATCCTCTTACCAGCGGCCGCGTCACACCATGTGCCGTCGATGTAAAGCTGCCGGTTCTTGACGAGTGGGTTCGTGGACACGGGCGCGGCTCCTCTGGGTGTACGGTAGACTCCTGTTGTTCTATGGAAGCACGCCGTTGCGCCGCTTGCGACTTCGCAATGAAACGAGCGCGCTGAGAGGTGCAGCCGCAGGCAGCAATCCGGCTGTGGCGGTGCCGCGTCTTAGAGGTATAATCCCGTGTGTTGTGATCAAGCGAAGTGACCGGATTCTGAACACGCAAAGCCAGGCGCCTGCCTTCGGAGATAGCAATGGCCGCGGTTCTCGAACCGAAAGACGCCGCCGCGAAGCTCGGGTCGCGGGTGGACCAGCAACTCGCACAGGCGACCAGCCGCATCCGCTCGCACGACCTCATGTTCGGCGGGCTGCTGCTCGCGGGAATGGCGCTCCTCTACGCCACCACAATGATCCTGCTGGACAAGTACCTGAACCTCGCCCAATGGGTCCGGCAGCTCTCGCTGTTCGCCTTCGTTGGCGGATTCGGCACGGTCTCGTACTTCACTGTCTTCCGGCCGCTGCGAAAGCAGATCAACCCGCTGTACGCGGCCCGACGCGTCGAGACGACATTGGATGACGACAAAAACAGCGTTACCGGATATGTGGACGCGAGCCAGAAAGGCGAACTGAACGCGACCGTCAGGGCGGCGCTCGCGAAGCGCGCGGCGCAGGCCGCGTCCGAAGCGGACGTGAACAAAGCGGTCGACCACCGCACGCTGCTCTGGCTCGGCGGAGCGACCGTAGCGCTCTCGCTGATCCTGGTTGCCCTCTTCTTCGTGTTTCGGCCGGCGCAGTTCGGGTCGCTGGTGAATCGCACGTTCAACCCGTTCGCTTCGACGGGCGTGGTCTCCCGCACGCAGATCGAGGTGCTGAAGCCCTCACCCGCAGACCCGACCGTCACCGTCGGCCAACCGGTTCACGTCGCGGTGCATGTGAAGGGCAAGGTGCCGAGCGCCGAC
>JBJSXS010000635.1:0-2615 GCA_046086545.1 Gemmata sp. | reverse complement strand
GCGGCGGCCGGCGCGGTCGACGAGAAGGAAGAGGCCGAAAAGCGGGCGAAGGCACACGCCGCGCCCGGCGAGGCGCGCGCGGTGTGGCCGAACCCGATCCTGTGGCGCGAGGTACGGACCCTCGCCTACGGGCGCCGGCCCCTGCTCGTGAAGGTCGCGTTCGGGATCGTTCTCGCGCTGATCCTGTACTTCGCGGTGAGTGAGCTGACCCGGGCCGGCGGGCGCCCGGCGTTCGCCGCCGCCTACGGCCTGGTGCCGGTCGCGGTGCTGAGCCTGCTGCTGGTCGCGGCGCAGGCGGTCACGTCGATCACCTCCGAGCGGGACGGCGGCGCGCTCGACGTGCTGCTGGTGACCGACGTGTCGCCCAAAGAGTTCGTGTTCGGGAAGTTGCTCGGCGCGCTGTACAATACGAAAGAGTATATCGCCCCGCCGCTGTTGCTCGCCGGGTTCTACGCGGTCCGCGGCGCGCTCTCCCGCACCCCGCCCGGGGTGTCGCCCGCGGAGGCGTTCGCGAGCAACTTCGGGCCGCTCGTCGCGGTCGGCGGCGCGTTGCTGGTGCTCTTCGGGTTCGCGGTCACGCTCGGGCTGCACGTGTCGCTCCGGATCGTGCAGAGCCGCCTGGCCATCGCGCACACGCTCGGCACCGTGTTCTTCCTCTCGGTCGGAACGCTGATCAGCATTTACCTGATCGTCATCAACGGCGGCAGCTTCGGGAACCAGTGGTTCAGCTTCATCGCGTTCCTGGTGGTGGGAATCGGCGGGTTGCTGTACGTCCTGAGCGCCGACCGGCCGTCCACGGCGCTTACATTGGCGAGCGTGGCGTGCCCCCTGGCGATGTTCTACTGCGTGCTGGCGGTGCTGATCGGCGGTAAGCCCGGCACCGACGAGTCCGGCGACCCGCTGATGCCGTTCGTCGCGCTCGGGCTGTCGTTCGGGTTCGCCATCTTCGAGATGCTGTTCCCGCTGGTCACCGAGTTCGACGTGTCGCTCGGCCGCACGGCCCAACCGAACGAGTCGTAGGGCCGGCCTCTGGACGGTCCGACAGGGGAGTCAACATGAAGCGCTCCGTTACCCTCGTGCTCGTCGTCCTGCTCGCCCCGCTCGCGCGGGCGGAGGAGCCGAAGGCATTCCCGGCCGCGAGGCACGGCGCTGGCGAACTCAAGTACATCGGGCGGGTGCCCGTGCTCGTGCTGAAGGGCAAGCCGGCCGAGATGGGTGCGCAGTTCGGCAAGCTCGCGGTCGAGAACGCGCCCGACCTCGGCGGGTTGCACAGGCGGTTCCTCGAAGACGCCGGGCAGACCCGGTTCTACCCGTTCCTCGAAGGCATGGCGAAGAAGCTGAAGCCGAACTTCCCGCCGCACATAGCGACCGAACTCGACGCCGCCGCGAGGGCGTCCGGTCGCGACGAGGGGCTGCTCCTGTTTGCCAACACCGTCGCGGACTTCACGAGCGGCATGGGTTGCTCTACGGTGATCGTCGAGAGGGACCGCAGCACGACGGGGGCCACGATCTTCGGGCGCAACTTCGACTGGCTGCCCACAAAGGGCATAACCGAGCACACGCTGGTCGTGGTGTACAAGGGCGAGGGCACGCGCGCGTTCGCCGCGGTCACCGTGTCGCCCATCGCGGGCGTCATCAGCGGCATGAACGATGCCGGGCTGTGCGTCGCCATCAACGAGATCAGCATCAAGAAGAGCCGCGACAAGTCGGAGTTTGACTGGAAGGGGACGCCGCTCCTGCTCACGTTCCGCCGCGTGCTGGAAGAGTGCGCTACGGTGGCCGAGGCCGAGAAGTTCCTGCGCGACCGGCCGTGCACCACGACCTGCTGCATGACGATCTGTGACAGAACCGGCGGCGCGGTGTTCGAGCTCACGCCCACCAACCTCGAGGTGCGCACGCACGTGAACGGGGTGTGCTGCTGCACGAACCACTTTCGCAGCGAGAAGCTGAGCGTGACCGACAGGTGCGCGCGGTACGATAAGCTGGCCCCGCTCCAAAAGGCCGACGCGCCGAAACTCGGGGTCCGGGACGTGTTTGCCGAACTGGACAAGGTGCACCAGGGCAAAGGAACGATTCAGAGCATGGTGTTCGAGCCGGCGGACCGCGTGCTGCACCTCGCCTACGGCACCGGCCCCGCCACGAAACTCACCCAGACGAAGCTGGAGTTGGGCAAGCTGTTCGATGCAAAATAACGTAGCCGCGCCCGGCTACGCGGGCCGGTCGAACCCGCAAGTGCCCCTCCAGCCGTAAGGTGCCACATGCCGACCGGTGCCCTTCAGGGCCTGCTCGCGGCGTTCGATCCCGAACTGCCCCTCGAACGCGCGAGCACCGTCCCGAACACGTGGTACACGGCGCCCGAGGTCTACGAACTCGAGCGCGACCGGGTGTTCGCGCGCACCTGGCAGATGGTGGGCCGGGCCGAACAGGTCGCCCGGCCGGGGGAGTTTCTGACCGCGGACGTCGCGGGCGAGCCGGTGCTGGTGGTTCGCGGGGAGGACGGGGCGTTGCGCGGGTTCTTCAACGTCTGCCGGCACCGCGCGGCGCGGGTGTGTACCGACGACTGCGGCACCGCCACGAAGCTCCGGTGCCGCTACCACGGCTGGACCTACGACCTG
>JBJSXS010000634.1:0-7835 GCA_046086545.1 Gemmata sp. | reverse complement strand
GCCGGTGTCGGCCGCGGGCCACGTCGCGGTGATCGCGTCGGCAGCGTGCGCCCAGGCGAGCGGGCCGCACGGTCGCAGCCGCACCTCACCGAGTTCGTTGAACAGGAACTCTTTCACGGCGTGCGCCGGCGTGTCCCCGGGAAACGCGATCTCGGCCAGCAGCGGTCCGTCCTCGTTGCTGGCGAACCGCAGTTCGATTTCGGGGCGGTCGGCGAGCGGCTCCCGGCTCGCAATCCGGCGCGGCTCGGGCGCCAGGGGCACGAGCCGGCACACGACCCGGTCGCCCTCGGCGGCCCACGTCTCGCCGTCGAGCAGGCGCGCCACGCGCGCCACGAACGGCAGATCGGAGGCCGGGCCGCGCCCGCGCGGGGCCCACGGCCCGCGCGGCCCGTCCGGTAGCGCGTTGCCGACCAGGACCCACCGCCCCGCGAGCCGCGACAGCGGGGCGAACTCCGGTTCGGGCAACTCCTCGGCCCGGTCCAGTACCAGCGCGTCGAACGGGGGGCGGTCGTCGAGCAGTGCGAAAAGTGGGTCTGCTCCCAGACACCCGGGCGTGCCGACCACCACACGGGGGACGGCGCGCCGCGCGACCCGCTCGGCCTCGGCCGCCTTCTCTCGTGCGGCGGCCAGTTTCCGCACGGCGGTCGCGTGGTCCTCGCCGGGCACCGTGGCGGTCACCACGCGTTCCAGCGCGCCGGCTTCGGCCCGGGCCCGGGCGCGCTCGTCCTCGGCCGCGGCCGCGGCATCGGCCAGCACCGCGTGCCGCGCGGCGACCTCGGCCCCGATCAGCGCGTCGCGCGCGGCAGTGAACACCGTCTCGGCCTCGGCCGCTCGCGCGTGAAGGGCGCGAACCCCGTCCGTCAGCGCACCGACCTCGGCTTCCAGCGCGTGAACCTGCTTCTCCAGTTCGGCCGGCTCGGGGGTGCCGGATTTGCCCTTGCCCCCGAACAGGCGCGACAGCAGCCCCGGCCTGCGGAGCGCCTCGGCGTGCGCGGCCCGGGCGTGCGCGAGCGCCGCGCCTTTCTCGCCTTGGCTCGCGGTCGCTGCTTGAAGCTCGGCCGTGCGCGCGGCGCCCGCGGCCGCGTGGTCGGCGCTCAGCTTCGCGAGCGCGGCGGCGAACGGGGTCCCCGCCTCGGACCGGACTTCGGCCTCGACGCGGTCCCGAGCCGCGGCGCGCTCGGCCGCTTCCACGTCCAGTCGGGCGAGGGTCTCGTTCACCTCGGCCAGCCGCGCGAGCGCCTTGGCGACCGGGGCGAAGGCGCCGAGCCGCGCCTCGGCGGCGGCGATCGCGGCGCGGGCCTCGCGCCGGCTCTGGTCGGCCCGCCCGCAGCCCAGCGCGGCGGACGTGGCCCGGCTCACCGCCGGCGACGTCCGCGCCGGGTTCTCGTCGTCCGCCAGGGCGCGCAGCGCCGGCACGTTCTCGCGCAGGAGCCGCTCGACGAGGCGGTCGGCCGCACCCGGGTCGGGCGTGAGAACTAGCACGCGGTCGGTGCAGGTGCGGGCGATGTCGCCGATGACGCGCTCGCCGGCCAGCGCGTCGGCGTGGATAACGAACAGGTCGCGGCACCCGCTCGCGCGGGCGGCGGCGCTGTGTTCGGGGGCGGTGCCGGCGGCGGGCGCGGGTTCGGCGGGGTGAACGGGCGGGAGCGCGAGCGGGCCGGCGAACAGCCGCGCGAGCCACTGCCGGCCGCGGTCGCCCGGGGCGGTTTGATCCTCGCGCGCGGCGTGCGGGCCGGGCGCGGGCGGGCGTGAGGCGAGGGTCGCGGTCATCAACGAGCCGTTGCCTTCGTGGGCGTGGTCGGGGTGCGGTAGCGGGTGCGCGGCGGGCCGGGCAGGGGGCGCGAGCGGGGGGTGCGGTTCCCGGTCCGTCATACCGACACCCTGCCTGTCACCGCGGCCCTCGCCGGTTGTTTTGGGGTTCGCAGTTCGGGGTCACGCGGGACGAACGGCACCGGTCGCGCGCCTTGCGCCCCGAGGTGCCGGGGGAAACGGGTTCGGCAGCTTGCCAAGAGTATAGACGGTCAATTGCGGGGAAGCTATCGAACACCGAAATTTCACCCACGAGTGTCCGCCCCCTAACAAGTCTCCCCTGGGGTCACTCCGGGCCACTGACTGAACACTATTCCGACACTTTTCCCACGGTCACGGCCGGCTTCGCCGACAGCACCCGGAGCACGGGCAGGAGCGGGGCGAACGTCTTCTCGTCGTGCCAGCTGTGGTCGGCAATCTTCACGTGCCCGGGGCCCACCCCGCCGCCCCCGAGTGTCGCATCGAGCGGGAGCCACTGCCCCTCGGCGAACACCTCGAACCACATGTGGTACGCCAGGTACGGCTTGCCGTCCTTCGCCGGAGCGTACACGAGACCGAGTACCGTTCGCGAGGGCACGCCCAGCGCCCGGCACATCGCGGCCGAGAGCATCGCGTACTCGGTGCAGTCGCCGCTCAGGGACTTCGCCACGGCGTCCGCGGTCGCCATCGCCTGCGAGAACTCGAACGCCTTCATGTTCCGGTTCACCCACCGCTCCACCGCGAGCGCCTTGTCCCAGTCGGGGGCGGCGGGCGGCAGGCCTTTAACCGCGGCGGCGGCGTGCGCTTTTACGCCGTCGTTGTCCCAGTTGATGAAGTAGTTGCTGGCTGCGAACTCCTTGCCAGGGGCCGGCAGCGCGACCGCGCCCTTGGCCGGGCCGCGACTCGCGTTCACGTGCAGTTCGAAGCTCCTGGCCTTCGCGTCCAGGCTCTTCACCGCCTGCCGCGCGTCGCCCGGGAACAGGGTCGCCACGTCCTCGTCTTTGGGAGCGGACACCTTGTAGACGGCGCCGGCGGCCCGGTGTATTCCGGGAATTTCGCGATCCAGCCGGATCGATTGCGCGTTGAACAACTCGACTGGGCGGGTCACGGCCGCGGTCGCCGCTTCTTTGGTGGTGCGCAGGAACGTGATTTTCCCGCCGAACCCGGGAAAATCGAACTCCATCTTCAGCGGCTCGAACGTCTCCGCGTCCACCCACGTTAGTGCCGGCGGGAGGCGGAAGCTCCCGACCGGCTCCATCCTGGAAACGTACCGGCGCAGCTTTCGCGCCGGCTCCTTCGGCCAGAGCGCGACCGCCTCCTCCGCCTCGTAGGTCACCGTCATCCGCACCACGCGGTTGATGACCCCGATGTACGCCGGGTACGCGAAGGAATCGCCCGCCTTGACGACGTTCTCGCGGAACAGCGCCGGCTCGCGGGCGCACCCTACGACGCCTTCCGGCCACTCGGTGTCCGACGCGCCCTTCGCGGCGCCCTCGCCGGTCACCTTCAGCGTCTTGCCGTCCACCGTGCCGTTGAGCACCAGCGCCTGATCCCGGCCCAGCCCCTGCCGCACCCCGGTGACGAGAATCTGGCCCTTGTCCGTCTCGACGGTGGACTCCTCGCCCCACTGGGTAACGATCTGGCCGAACCGCGCGACGGTGAAGTTCTGATACTTCACCCCGACGACGAGTTCGCGCTCGTTCTTTTTCGCCCTCTTCGCGCCCCACTGCACGTACCCGATGCGCTGCCCGTCCACGGCGGCGGCGAACCAGTAGTCGAACACGGCCTCCGGGTCCTGCTTCGCGGCGGCGGGCGGCGGAACCTGGAGGGTGCCGGTGCCCGGTTGGCCGGTGACGGGCAGCGGCCGTGCGGTCGAGGGCTGCGCGACGAAGGACGGCGTTTTGCCGTTGGGGCGGATGACGATGAACTTCGACTCGTCGAACTGCTCCGCGCCCGGCCGCTTCGGGGAGATGACGATGCTCTTGGACTCGTCCGGCTTCGGCTGCGCGGGGGCGCGCGCGACGACCAGAGCGAGTGCGGCGGTGAATCCGAGGAGGACGCCGAATCGACGCATAACCGCTCTCCTGGGGGCACCCGTCCATTCTGCGCGCCGCGCCCGGCGCAACCAACCCGCCCGCCCGGTTCGGCGGAACCCCGACGCCCGGCGCACCGGCGCACCGGTGCCAGCCGCGCCAGTGCCCCCGATCATATACCGGCCCCCTAACCAGAACACCCGGAGTTCGCGCCAGTTTCGCGCGCGGCCGACCGCCGGGTGCGTATAATTTGCCCGGCACGGACGCCACGGCGCCGAATCGCGGGCTATGCTCTGGTTGCTCAGGGCCGTCCCGCTCCGACGCCGCACGCCACGACGCGACACCACGAACTTCGAGCCCTGGGTTCCTTTGGAACCGTTGTCGCGCGAGGTGTCCCCGTGACCCCAGACCGGCTGGCCGCTCATCTGTCCGTCAGTTCCTACGGCGCATTCAAACTCACCGACGCCATTCGGCCCGGGGCCGACCTCCCCGTACGCCCGCGCCAGGGCTACCGGGTGGAAGTGTACCGCGACCGCAGCGCGAAGATGCGGCTGCCGATGCTGTCGGCCGCGGTGTCCGCGGATCGCCTGTTCGAAACGTTTCTTGCGCTGCTCGAGCCGCTCGGCCCGGTCGTGCATCTGGTGCTGGAGAGCAGTCACGGCACCCCGACCGACGCGCACACCGACCTGCGCCGCGAGCACATCGATTTGGCGGTCCTGGCGAGCCACTTCTGCGACTTCGAGCAACTGCTGACGCACGACGGCTGCACCGGCGTCGCGGTGCTGGCCGAGCGCAAGCCCATCGAGGTGCAGTTCGACGAGCACAAGCTGTTCCACGTCTACGCGCCGAACTTGAAGCCGTTCCGGCGGGTGCTGCGCGCTCAAGGGGTGCGCCGCCGGGCGGTGCTGCCGCTCATCTCCGAGGCGGAGCACCTGCACCACACCACCGCGGCCTTCTGCGACGACTTCCGCCAGTTCGCGGTGCGCACCGGGGTCGGCGACTTCGACCGCGTGTTCAGCGACGAACTGTAAGCGCGGTCACTCGGCGTTTTCGGGCGAGGCGAGTTTGAGCCCGATGACGCACGCGATGATGCCGGCGAGGAAGAACAGGCGCCAGAACGTCGCCGGGTCTTTGAACCACACGATCCCGACCAGCGCGGTGCCGGCCGCGCCGATGCCGGTCCACACCGCGTAGGCCGTGCCCAGCGAGACCCGCTGCGCCGCCAGCGTGAGCAGGCCGAAGCTGACGACCGACAGCAGCACGAACGCGACCGCCCAGCCGATCTTGGTCAGCCCTTCCGAGAGCTTCAGGCAGGTGGTGAACCCGCACTCGCAGAGCCCCGCGGCGATCAGGTAGAGCCAGTGCATGGGAAGCGCGGATGAAAGTTAACGGGCCGCGGATGAAGGGAGACGAGCACAACCGGAACCCGGCCCTGTGCTCGTCCTTCAACCTTAGTCCCTCATCCTGTTATGCGGCCGCCAGCGCCTTCAGCGCGTCCGGTTCCGGCATCGTGTTGCCGCTCTTGAGTGCGGCGAGCGCGCCGAGCAGGCCGTCGATCTGCTCCGGCGTGTGGTTCGCGTTCACCTGCATTCGGAGCACGCCGGCCCCGTGCGGCACCGCCGGGAACACCACCGACTGCACGTAGTAGCCGCCCTCGTACAGCAACTTGCCGGCCTTCAGCGTCGCCTCCTCGCCGCCCACCAGCACCGACACGATGGGCACCAGCCCGCCCATCACCGGGAGCCCGAGCTGGTGCGCCCCCTCGGTCAGCCGCAGCACGTTCGCGTCCAGCTTCGCGCGCAGCCCCTCGTACTCGTCGGACACGAGGATGTCGACGACGGCGCACACCGCCTCGAGGTACGCGGGCGGCACGGGGCCGCCGAAGATGAGCGAGTTGGAGCGCAGCTTCAGCACGTCGATCGCCGCCCGCGATCCGGCCACGAACCCGCCGAGGCACGAGAACCCTTTCGAGAGGGAGCCGACGGTGAGGACGTTCTCGTAGCCGCCGAGCGCCGCCCGCACGGTGCCGCGCCCCTGCTCGCCCAGCACGCCGGTCGCGTGCGCGTCGTCCACGTACAGGCACGCGTTGTGCGCCCGCGCGACCCGCTGGAACTCCGCCAGGGGCGGCAGCTGGCCGCTCATGCTGTACACGCCGTCCACCGCGACGACCGCGTGCCGGTACGGCTGCAGGCTCTCGAGCGTCGCCGCCAGGGCCTCGGGGCAGTTGTGGGCGAACTTTGCGGTGCGCGCGCCGCGCGCCTTCGCGAGCTTGAGCCCCTCGTCGATGCTGTTGTGCGCGTACTGGTCCGCGACCAGCACGTCGCGGCGCGTGACCAGCCCCGGCAGCGCGCCCACGTTGGCGAGCGTGACCGACGCGTATATGAGCGCCGCCTCGGTGCCGAGCCACTGCGCGATCTGGCGCTCGGCACGCACGTTCGGCTCGACCGACGCGAACGCGCGCGAGCTGCCGTTGTGCGTGCCCCAGGCCCTGACCCCGCGCTCGACGGCGGCGGTCACCCGCGGGTCCTGGTCCAGCCCCAGGAAGCTGTCAGAGCCGAAGTTGGTGACCCACTTCCCGCCGAGCTTGAACGTGCGGTCCGGGCGCACGGCCTCGACGGTCTGGTCCTTCATCAGCAGGTCGGGGTAGTCGTCGAACATGCGGCGGAAGAACCGGGTCATGCCGGTGTCCGCGAGCGAGTTCACAAGCGAGTCGAGCGGCGCGGGCATAGCGAAGAACCCTCGTTCAGCGCGGCAGGCACCGGGAGTATCGACCGTGCGTGCCGGGAAGTTTGGCCGATGTGGGCCGATTTCGAGGGCGATGCGGCCCGTTGACCTGATGAGTAAACGGTGGAGACTTGCGCCGGGAGGATGGGAAATCTGGGAACAATAGATGGCAGTGAAGGGTCGAAAAGAGCGACTGCGGCGGCGTCCAGAACAGACGAAACTCGTTCGCCCCGAGCCGGGCGCGCGAGGGGACGCAAGAGGTGCGTTGGTGGCGCCCGCGCCTGTGGCCCGGCGCTGCCGGCTCCACCGCAGCTTCTACCGCGCCCGCAAGATCAGCGAGACTTCTTCGGCTTCGACTCGCCCTTGTCCTTCTCGGGCTTCTTGAGGTTCTCGATGCCGGTGGGGCAGTCGCTCTTGAGCGGGCACTGCGAACACGGTGGTGCTTTCTCGGTGCAGAGTTCCTTCGCGTGGCGGCTCATGAGTTCCGTGAACTCCGGGCCGCGCGCCTTCGGGATCACGTGCTCGATGCCGCCGCGCACCGACTCCATGTCGTCGGCGTCGGCCTCCTCGATCACGCCGAGCCGGCGCAGCACACGGCACGTGGGGCCGTCGAGCGGGATCGCGTGCCCGCCGAGCGACCGCTGCACCACCCACGCGACCGCGAAGTCGTTCACCTGCTTGAACCGGGCGATCTGCTTCGCCGCCTGCTTCAGGCCCAGGCTCTTGAGGTCCTTCTCGTTGAAGTACCGCGACACCTGCTTGGCGGCCTGCTTGAGCCCCTTCTTTTCCATGTCGCCGAGGTCGTAGGAGTAGTTCATCTCGAACACGGCGTGCAGCACCCCGATGATCCACCCGGCGCGGAGCCCGGCGTTCGGGAGCGGGCGCAGCGACGGCCACCTCCTGCACCGTGCTGACGCGGATCTCGTTCCAGTCCACGAACACCTTGCGCAGGCGCTCGTACGCGGCCTCGGCGTCGGCGGTGGTGCTGCCCTCGCGGCAGATGGCGAAGATGAGCTCTTCGAGCAGCGGGCGCGGCGCCTCCGGCTCCAGGGCGGGCAGCGGGAACCTCTTCTTGAGGGCCGCTTGCGCCTGGGTGAGCAGCTGCTGTTTGTTCGTGATGGCCGGCATGCAGTGGGACTCCGGTTCCGTGGGCTGCGCCCTCGTCTGTTGTAGGACAGGCGTCCGGCCCATCTCCGAAAGGACAGGCCAGACGCCCGTCCCACGGGCAATCCGTTCTCGGGGAGGTCCGTCCTAGATCGGAAAAGCGTCGTGTTGGGAAAAAGTGTCTCC
>JBJSXS010000633.1:0-4318 GCA_046086545.1 Gemmata sp. | reverse complement strand
TGGTCGAAGCGACCGACGATGCGACGGCTCGGCGTCATGCCGAACGCATTGCCGACACGGCGCGCAAGGCACAAGGGTAAACTCGACGCATGTGCGGCATCATCACCTTGACCCACCGCACCAGCGCCGCGACCTCGGCGTCCGTCAACTTGTCCTTGGGCGGCATCTTCAACTCGCCGGTCCGCCGCACGGCCTGGATCAGTGGGCTCTTGTCGGGGTCGCCGGGCGCCACCGCGGGGCCGCTGTCGCCGCCGCGCCGCCAGCCCTCCTTGGTGTCGAGGCGCAGCCCGCCCTTCTGCTTGTCCGGCCCGTGACACGAGACGCACTTCTCCACCAGCAAGGGGCGGACGCGCTTCTCGAAGTGGTCGTCCGCCGCGCGGCCCGAGCTGCCCAGAAGCACGAGCGCCGCGCCCGACCAGCAAAGGCTCACCCTTATCATGCGCGACTCCGGGGCGCCCCGGGCTCGGTGCCCACGGGGCGCGGTTACATGGCTTTCGATCATCCAGCATACGGGTAGTTGGGGGCCGTTTGCCACGCAATCTTCAGCATGACGTGGCGCTGGCCGTCGGCGATGCCCTGCGTGGGGTGTTCGACCCCCGGACCTGTCGGTGCGACCTTGAACTACCGCTTCACCCCTTGCGGCAAAACCGCGCGAGCGGTTGCCGAACCCGTCCGGCGGCCTCTCGAGATTTGGCGGTCAACTGCCGACGCCGGAGGGGTCCGCGCCCGGGCGCCCACACCTGAAGCACCGCGGCGGCCGGCGGGGCTTCGGGTGCGAGGCCACCGCTCCCGCCGCGGCGCAAGGCCGTTCGCGCGCTGGGCGGTGCGGTCCTCTCGCGCACGCAGAACGGCTTCCGACCGCACCGGGGCACAACATGGCGTCGGTTGACGGCCGTGCGAACGGATGAAAAAGGCGGGCGCAGCGCTCAGTTCTTCTTCGGCCCGCCGGGCCGGTCGTCCTTCTTACCGGGCCCGCCGGGCCAGTCCTTCTTCGGGCCGAAGCTCCACGCGCCGGCCCCCCATGCGCCGGCGCCCGGCCGCCCGCTCAACCCGCCGAACGGGGGCGGGCCGCCCATCTTGTCGCCCTTGCCGTCGAGAGCGAACTGCAAGGCGTTACGGGTTGCCTCGGTCGTGCTGCGGTCGTCGCCCATCGCGCGGGACACGTCTGCCAGCGCCAAGTACGTGAGCCACAGCCACCCGCGCCCGCCCCCGGGGCCGCCGCCCGGCTTGAACGAGAACGGGCGCAGCTCGTCGGCGGACCGCTCCAGCGTCTCGCGCGCCGCCGCGTAGTCGCCGCGCTCGGTCTGCACGGACGCGAGCCGGAAGCGGGCGAAGCCCAGTTCCAGGTGCGCGTTCGGGGGCCGCTTGGCAGCGGGCACGGCGGCGAACGCGTTCACCGCGTCGCGGTACGCGCCCTCGGCCCCGGGCCGGTCCTTGTTCTGCTCGCGCGACCAGCCGAGCCGGAACTGGACCGACCCGGCCAGCCACGTGCCGCGCGGCGCCACCTCGGCGGCCCGCCGGTACGGGAACTCGCGGTCGTCCGGGTGCGCGTCGCCCGGCGCGCTCAGGTACGTCAGCGCCAGCTCGGTGCGCACCTCCTCGTCGGTCGGGCGCTCCTTCGCCAGCGGCTCCAGCAGCGCGACGGCGCGCTTGAACGCGGGCAGCGCCTTGTCCGGGCGCTTGAGCCACAGGTTGGCCTCGCACACCCGGCGGGACGCCTTCGCCGCCTCGAACCGGAGCGGCGCGTCCAGCCCGCTCTGCCCGGCGTTCTGACGGGCGAACTCGTCGTAGAAGCCGAGGATCGCTTCCAGGATCGCGGCCTTGTCGGTGGCGAGGTCGGTGACCGGGAGCGGCGTGCCGTCCGGCGGCCCGCCGTCGGGGCCGCCGGGCTTGCCGTACCCGCGGGCGGTCGGCGGCGGCATCGGCACCCCGAACCCGGTCTGCCCGCCGCCGCCGGCCGCCTCGAACACCTGCTCGAACGCCCCCAGCGACAGCCGCAGGTTCGACTCGAGGCGCCGGGACAGCTCGCGCGCCTCGGCGGTCGCGCGGTCCGCGTCGGCCTTGGCGGCCTCGGCGTCCCGGCGGCGGTCCGCCTCGCGCCCCAGCGCGTCGGTGGTGCGCGCGTACCCGACCCACCCGGTGACCGCGGCCAGCGCGAGCGCCGCGGCCGTGCTGGCGATGAGCGACGCGACCGCCGGGTTGCGCCGGCACGCGCGCCGCGCGCGCGACGCCAGCGTTTGCCGCCGCGCCGTGATGGGCCGGTCGTCGAGGAACGCTTCGAGGTCGCGGGCCAGTTCGCCGGCGCTCGCGTACCGGGCCGCCGGCTCGCGCGCCGTCGCGGTCAGCACGATGGTTTCGAGGTCGCGCGGGATCGCCGGGTTGAGCGCCCGCGGGGCCGGCGGGTCCGAGTCGGCCACCCGCTTTATGACCTTGGCGGGGGCGTCGGCCGCGTAGGGCGGCTCGAGCGTCAGCAACTCGTACAGGGTCGCGCCGAGGCCGTACACGTCGGACCGCGCGTCGGCCGTGCCGTGCAGGCACTCGGGCGCCAGGTACTGCAGGGTGCCGAGGATGTCGCCGGTCGCGGTCAGCGCGTCGGTGTTCAGCACCTTGGCCAGCCCGAAGTCGGTGACCCAAACGCGCTCGCCGTCCAGGATCAGGTTGGCCGGCTTCACGTCGCGGTGCAGCACGCCCTGCTTGTGCGCGTACTGGAGCGCGTCGGCGGCCCGCATGCCGACTTCGGCGACGAACCGCCAGTTGGCGTAGGCCGGGCCGTCGGGCGCGCCCGCCGGCGCCGCGCGCGCCCGCGGGGCGCCCGCCGGCGCGGTGCTGGGGGTGAGCGCCTGCGTCTCGCTGTGGTCCCGCGGGTCGCGCCCGACCTGCTGGCGCCACCGGCGCACGAGGGCGTGCAGCCCGGCCCCCGGGATCAGCTGCATCGCGTAGTACGGCAGCCCGTCTTGCTCGCCGACCGCGAACACCGGCACGACGTTCGTGTGGTGCAGCCGGGCCGCCGCCTGCGCCTCGCGCGCGAACCGCTCGCGCTGGGTCTGATCGAGTTGCGCGTGCCGGGCCAGCACCTTGAGCGCGACCGGGCGGCCCAGCGACTCCTGCACCGCCTCGAACACCACGCCCATGCCGCCGCGGCCCAACTCGCGCACGATGCGGAAGTCGCCCAGCCGGTCCGGCAGCGACTGCTCCGCCGGCCCGCGGAACCGCTTCAGCAGCTCCATCTGCGCCACCGCGGGCAGCAACTCGGTGAGCTGCTCGGCGTACTCGGGGTGCGCCGCGGCGTACGCGCCGACCGACGGGTGCCCGCCGCGCCGCAACAGGTCCGCGAACTCCTCGGCCAGCACGTCCACCGGGTCGCGGTCCGGGTCGTGGATGTCGGTCGCCATGTCACCCCCCCAGTCCGGGGATCGATTCCAGAATCTGTTTCAAACGGGCCAGTGCCCGTACGTACCGCTTGCTCGCGGCCGCCGGCTGCACGCCCAGCAGCGCCGCGGTCTCGGCGTTGCTCAGCTCCTCGAAGTGCCGCAGCGCCAGCACCTCGCGGTCCAGCGGGTCCATCTGCGCCAGCGCCTGTTCGAGCTGCCCGAACGACTCGGTTCGCGCCGCCGCGTGGCTCGGGCTGCTCCCGTGCCCGAGCAGGCACGCCGCGAGGCACGCCGAGTCCGCGGCCGTCGCCCCTAGATCGATTGACACTTCTTGCCCAACGTCGCGCTTCTGCGCCATGTGCTCGCGGTGGACGTCGGCCAGGCGCTGCCCGACGATCAGCCTGAGCCACCCGAAAAAGGGTTGGTCCGGCTTCTCGAAGTAGTGCCCGACGCGCTTCAGCGCGTCGATGTACGCCTCTTGCAGCACGTCGGACGGCGAGACTCGGCCGGCGAGCCGGTGGTCGAGCCGCAGTTGCACCATGCGCCGCAGCTTGTCCCGGTGCCGGGCGAACAGCTCGGCCAGCGCCGCCTGATCCCCGCCGCGCACGCGGCCCAGCAGCTCGGCGATTTCCTGTTCGGCTTCGACGGCCATCGTGCCCCCGCCCTCCCCAAGAATAAACGCCGCCCGCGACACCCCGGCGACCCCTGCGACGGTGAAAACCGGGCGACCTCGGTCGCGGGAGCGGTAGGGTGCCGTTTCCCATTATGACAGAGTACGCGGCGGGCGGGTTGCTCGAATCACCTCCCGCCCGCCACTCCCCACGTTCCGGAGGACGCAGATGTTCTGTATCGCGAAGGTGTTCGTGCCGGCGGTGCTCGTTCTGGGCGCCGGTGCGGCGGTTCTGCTGGCCGCGGCGGACGGCAATCAGCCGCCGCCCGGCGGGAAG
>JBJSXS010000632.1:0-6067 GCA_046086545.1 Gemmata sp. | reverse complement strand
GTTCGGCCCGTTGAAGCTCACGATGTCGTCGATCGTGAAGGAACTCGCGTCGATGTCCTTGTCGAACGTCACGCGGACCTTGTCGAACTGCGTCGTCACGGCCCCGCTGTAGACGGCGGTGACGACTTTCGGCCCGAGCGTGGGTGCCGGGCCGCTCGTGAACATCTTGGCGACGTTGAGCCGCCCCCCGGTGGCCACGACGCCGCTCAAGTTGGATAGCACGTCCACCGACGTTTTGAGCTTGTCGATCACCTGGGTGTAGCTGAGCGTCGGGTTCGCGCCCCAGTACAGCGCGATGGCACCGGTGACGTGCGGGCTCGCCATCGAGGTGCCGCTGAAGCTGCTGTACGTGTTGTTGGGCGTGGTGCTGAGGATGCCGACGCCGGGGGCGGCGAGGGTGACCGAACTGGCCCCGTAGTTCGAAAAGCTCGCCAGCGCGTCGTTGCTGTCGGTGGCCGCGACGGTGACCACGTTGTTGTAGCTCTGGATGTAGCTGGCCGGGTAAAAGGCGGTGACGTCATTGTTCTGACCGTTGTTCCCGGCGGCGGCGACGAAGATGTGCCCGGCGCTCTGCGCGCGTCCGATGGCGGCGGCCATCGTGGAACTGTACCCGCCGCCGCCCCAACTGTTGTTCGACAGCTTCGCGCCGTGGCTCACCGCGTAGTCCAGGCACGAGATCGCGCCGCTGATGGCCCCGCTCCCGCTGGCGCTCAGGAACTTCAGCGCCATGATCTTGACGTTCCAGTTCACCCCGACCACGCCGACCCCGTTGTTGCCGACAGCGCCGATGGTGCCGGCCACGTGGGTGCCGTGGTTGTTGTCGTCCATCGGGTTGCCGTCGTTGTTGGCGAAGTCGGCTCCGAAGTAGTCGTCCACCAAGCCGTTGCCGTCGTTGTCGATGCCGTCGCCGGCCACCTCGCTCGGGTTGCGCCACATGTTCGCGGCCAGGTCCGGGTGGTTGTAGTCCACCCCGGAGTCGATGACCGCGACGACGAAGCTGCTGGTGCCGGTGCTGGTGTTCCACGCGGTCGGCGCGCCGATCTTCTGCATCCCGTACAGCGAGCCGAACGACGGGTCGTTGGGGTTCAGTTGGAGCCGCACGATCTCGTCGGGCGCCGCACTCTGCACGCCGGACAGGCCGTTGTAGTAGGCGAGCGCGGCGCCGATGTCGGTGCCCGGCGCGAGGGACACGGAGTAGATGCCGAACCCGAGCGATTTGACGCTCGCGGCGAACGGCGTCGCGGCCAGCGCGGACGCATCCGCCGCCGAGCTGGTCTCGGCCCTCATGACCACGTTCACGCGGTCGGAAGCGGCGGCCCCGGTGGAAACGAGTTCCGGGAGCGGCAGACTCGCGAGGCCATCGAGTTGAGAGGGGGTGGTTCGGTCTTCGAGCAGTTCAACGGCCAGTTGGGCGTGACCGGCGCGGACACGATCGGGAAAGCCCATGTCGGATCCTTTCGAGACGGGAGAATGGACGTGAACAATAGTAGGCGCCGATCATTAGAACCGTTGCACAAAAGGCTCGGAACCGCCATTTGCCGCTGTGCGGTAGACCTTCGACCAAGCCTAGAGATTATATCCTCGATTTCGACGCAAACTCTTATCGATCATAGGCTTGCGGAAAATTTCGAGCTTGATGATTGTGCAGCGTATCTGATGAATGGGCTCATACTAAACTCATTCGGTCTATGTAGTTCATTATGCGTTACAGACAACTGGTCGGATGCAAAATTCCGCAGGCGCAGCCGGCGTCGGAAAGCGATTATCGGCCACGCGCGAATTTTTTCGGGTGGCGCGAAACGAGTTCGGACCCTCGCGTAAAGGTGTCTCTGCAACCGTCCCGAGAATGGGCGGCACGGGAGCGGGAGACGCGAAGCGGCATGGCGTGCGGCCGATTGGAGTCCGCCGCGGCGGAATTCAGATCATCTTCCCTGTATTCCACCGCGTTTTGTTCTCGTCGTCAAACGAGCTGTTTGATCGGCTCGGCGCCCTCGACGCCCACGAGTTTCTGATCCAGCCCGCCGTAGAAATAGGTGAGCTTGTTGGGGTCCAGGCCCATCTGGTGCAGCACGGTCGCGTGCAGGTTCTTGACGTGGAACCGGTCGTCCACCGCGAAGTTGCCCAGCTCGTCCGTGGTGCCGACACTGGTGCCCCCCTTGATGCCGCCGCCGGCGAGCCACGAGGTGAACCCGTAGGCGTTGTGGTCGCGCCCGGTGCCCTGCGCGTACTCGGCGGTCGGCTGGCGCCCGAACTCGCCGGTCCAGATGACGACGGTGCTGTCCAGCAACCCCCGGCGCTTCAGGTCCTTGAGCAGCCCGGCGATGGGCTTGTCGGTGTTGCCGGCGTGCAGGCTGTGGTTCTTCACCAGGTCGCCGTGCGCGTCCCAGTTGTGGTCGTTGTGGTTCCCGCCGCTGTAGATCTGGATGAAGCGGACGCCGCGCTCGACCAGCCGGCGCGCGAGCAGGCACTTGCGGCCGAAGTCCTCGGTGCGCTTGTCGTCCATGCCGTAGAGCTTTTTCGTCTCCTCGTCCTCCTTCGAGAAGTCCACCGCCTCGGGCGCGTGCTCCTGCATCTTGTACGCGAGCTCGTAGCTGGCGATGCGCGCGACCAGTTCGCTGTTGTCCTGGCGCGCCGCGAGGTGCTCCTGGTTCTTCTCCTTGAGCCGGTCGAGCAGGAGGCGCTGCTGCTCGCGCGTGGTGCCCTCGGGCACCGCGAGGTCGTGGATCGGGGTCTTGTCGGCGCGAATCTGGACGCCCTGGTACGCGGCCGGCATGTACCCGCTCGACCAGTTCTTCGGGCCGCTGATCGGGCCGCCGCTGTTGTCCAGCATCACCACGAACCCCGGCAGGTTCTCGTTCACGCTGCCGAGCCCGTATGTGACCCACGAGCCCAGACACGGGCTGCCGCTCAGGAGGCGGCCGCTGTTCATCATGAGCAGCCCGGAGCCGTGGATGGGCGACTCCGCGTACATGGAGTGGACGAACGCGATGTCGTCCACGCACGACCCGACGTTGGGGAACAGGTCGCTGACGCGCTTGCCGCACTTGCCGTAGTTCTTGAACTCGAACTTCGGCCCGACGACGCGCCCCTTGTTCTTGTGCCCGCCGCGGCCGAACGTCTTGACGTCGATGGTCTTGCCGTCGAGGTCCTTGAGCTTCGGCTTCTCGTCGAACGTGTCGACCTGGGACGGCCCGCCGTACATGAACAGGAAGATGACGGCCTTGGCCTTCGCCGGGTACATCGGCTTCTTGGGCGCCATCGGGTTGATGAACTTGGTGGCCGCCTTGGGCTCGGTGCCGTTCGCGAGCAGGCGGTCGTCGTGCAGCAGCCCGGTGAGACCGAGCGCGCCGAACCCGGCGCCCGTCTCCCACAGGAGCTCGCGCCGGGTGCGGCGGCAGAACTGGTTCGCGTCGTTGCGCATGATCGGCCTCAGTTGGCGTGAGTGTGTGGCGCGGCGCCCGGTCGGGGCGCCGGGTTCAGTCGAGGTACACGAACTCGTTCGCGTTCAGGCACAGGAGGCAGTAGCGCGCGAGCGCCTGGCGGTCGTTGAGCTTGTGCTCGGCCTTCAGCTTCTCGACGAACGCGAGGTCGGCCTTCACCTCGTCCGCGGTCGGGGCGCGGCCGGTGGTGAGCCGGACGGCGCGGGCCAGCTGCGCCCGCACGTCGCCGGGCAGTTCCTTCTGGAGCCGCGCGGCAAACGTGTCGGCCTGCTCGTTCGCGAACTCGCCGTTCAGGAGGCCGAGCGACTGGGTCGGTACGGTGGTGACGTACCGCACCGGGCAGCTGCTGTCCGGGTCCGGCTGGTCGAAGCCCACCAGCACCGGCACGCGGAGCGACCGCTTGACGTGCGCGTACACGCTCCGCCGGTTCGCCTCCTCGGGCGGCGAGGTCGGCCACCCCTGCCCCGGCACCGACTGGCCCGCGAGCACCTCCCTGGGAATCTTCGGGTAGGTGCTCGGGCCGTACTGCTTCAGGTTCAGCGCCCCGCTGACGGCCAGAACCGAGTCGCGCACCTCCTCGCCGGTCAGCCGGCGCATGTTGTACCGCCACAGGAGGCTGTTGGCCGGGTCGGCCTTCAGGTTGTTGGCGTCGCCGGCGGAGCCGAGTTGGTAGGTGCTCGACAGCATGATGAGCTTGTGCAGGCGCTTCAGCCTCCAGCCGCCCGCGACGAAATCGGACGCGAGCCAGTCCAGCAGTTCGGGGTGCGTGGGCTGCTCGCCGAGCTTGCCGAAGTCGTTCGCGCTCGGCACGATCCCGCGGCCGAAGTGGTACTGCCACACGCGGTTCACCATGACGCGCGCGGTGAACGGGTTCTTCGGGTCGGTGATCCAGTTCGCCAGCACGGTGCGGCGCCCGCTGGACCTCTGGCCCGCCGCCGGCGCTGGGATCTCGGGGTCGGGCAGGCCCAGCACCTCGGGGAACCCGGGCTTCACCTCCTTGCCCTTCGCCGCCGGGCTGCCCCGCACCAGGACGTGCGTGGCCGGCGGCGTGCGGTCGCTGTTGTTGACCGACAGCGCGAGCTGCTGGCCCGGCGGCGCCACCTTCTTCTCCAGCTCGGTGCGGTCCTTCTTCAGCGCCGTGTACTCGTCCTTGGCCTTGTCCTTGAGCAGCGGAACGACTTTCTTCGTCACCACCTGCGGCCGGTCCACGCCCTCTGCGGCGCGCTGGTCCTCCGCCGGCAGCGTCTTGATGACGTCGTCCTCGATCTTCTCCATCTGCTTGCGGACCGCGGCGAGCCGGGCCTCGCGCTTCTTGAGCTCCTCCTCGTACCCCTGGCGCTGGTCCGGCGGGGTGATGTCGGTGAGGTTGTTGGCCGACCGCACGTCGCGGTTGTTCGAGTAGTGCCTGATGTCGCGGAAGAACGCGACCAGCTTGTAATAGTCCGCCTGCGGGATCGGATCGACCTTGTGGTCGTGGCACCGGGCGCAGTTGAACGTGGTGCCCAGGAACGCCTGGCCGACGGTGGTCACGTAGTCGTCGTACCCGTCGAACAGCGCGAGGGGCGGGTCCGCCGGTTCGTCGTCCCAGAGCCCGAGCCGGTAGAACCCGGTGGCGACGACCGCGTCCGGGTTGTACCCCGGCACCTCGTCACCCGCGAGCTGCTCCCTCACGAACTGGTCGTAGGGCTTGTCGTCGTTCAGGCTCTTGATGACGTAGTCGCGGTACCGCCAGGCGAACGGCTTGGGGCCGTCGCGCTCGTACCCGTTGGTCTCCGCGTACCGCACCACGTCGAGCCAGTGCCGGCCCCACTTCTCGCCGTACTGCGGGGCCGCGAGCAGCTTGTCGAGCAGCTTCTCGTACGCGTTCGCGTCCGTGCTGTTGACGAACGCGTCCACCTCCTCGGGCGTCGGCGGGAGCCCGGTGAGGTCGTAATACGCGCGCCGGACGAGTACCGCTTTCGGGGCCGGCGCGACCGGCTTCAGCCCCTTCGCTTCGAGCCTCGCGAGGACGAACGCGTCCACGGGCGACGTCGCCCACTCCTTCGCCCTCACCTCGGGCGCCGCGGGGCGCTTCACCGGCTGGTAGGCCCAGTAGTTCCTCGCGTCCGGGCCGTACCCGCCCTTGGGGGTCGGCCGGCCCACGATCTTGTCCGCGGGGTACGCCAGCCCGTCGTTGACCCACTTGGTCAGGGTCGCGATGTCCTTGTCGGACAGCTTCCCCTTGGGGGGCATTTTGTACCCCTCCGCGGTGTGGGTCACGGCCTTGAGCAGGAGGCTGTCGCCGGGCTTGGCGAGGTTCACCGCGGGGCCGCTGTCGCCGCCGCTGATGGCGCTCTTGCGCGTGGACAGGTCCAACCCGCCCTTGAGCTTCTCGTGGTCGGCCCCGTGGCACTTGAGGCAGTGCTGCGTGAGTACCGGCAGCACCTCCTTCTCGTAGAAGGACACCTGCGCCGCGGTGAACTTCGGCGCGTCGTCCTTCTTGTCCTGCGCGTGCGAGCGGAACCCGCCGGCGAGCGCGACGACGCCCGCGCCGATAGCGAACACAGCTAGAACACGAGCGAGGCGTAGGGTCATGGCGTGGGTCCGGCGGTCGGGAGTGTCTTGGGGCCCCCGCCCGCGCGGGCGGG
>JBJSXS010000631.1:0-8507 GCA_046086545.1 Gemmata sp. | reverse complement strand
TGAAGGTGCTGGCCGACGCGAAGACGGACCGGGTGCTGGGCGTTCACATCCTGGGCCCGCGCGCGTCGGACCTGATCGCCGAGTGCGTCACCATCATGGAGTACAAAGGTAGCGCCGAAGACATCGCCCGCTGCACGCACGCGCACCCGACGCTGAGCGAAGCCGTGGGCGAGGCCGCACGCATGGCCTGGGCCGGCAGGCCGCTCAACTCGTGAGGTCGCGGTGTTGGGGACGGCGCGGCTCCGAACATCACAGGGTCAACCTCATGCGCCCGAGCGAAGTGTTCCGGTTCTGCCCGCGGTGCGGGGCCGCCCGCGCGCCCGAGAACGCGGGCCGGTCGCCGCTGCGGTGCGGCGCGTGCAGCTTCACGTTCTACTTCAACCCCACGGTCGCGGCCGCGGCGTGGGTGTTCGACCCGCACGGGCGGGTGCTGCTCATCCGCCGCGAGAAGGAACCGGCCGCGGGGAAGTTCGGCATCCCCGGCGGGTTCGTGGACATCGGCGAGACCGCCGAGGACGGGCTCCGCCGCGAGGTGCGCGAAGAGGTCGGGCTGGAGGTCGAGGGCGTCGCGTTCCTGATGTCGTGCCCGAACTCGTACCTCTTCCGAGACGTGACGTACCCGGTCGTAGACCTGGTGTTCACCGCGAGCGCGATCAGCCCAGAACAGGCCGGCGCGTTCGACGGCGTCACCGGGATTGAGTGGCTGATGCCCACCGCCATCGACCCGGACGAACTCGCGTTCCCGTCGATGCGGGTGTCGCTCGCAGCCGTTCGCGCCGCCCGCGACTGAATCGGCTGGCGGCTGGCGTCCGGCGGGGCGGTCCGGTAGGATGACGGTCGAACCGCCCTTTTTGTCCCAAGTCGTTTCGCGGGCCTGAACTCGCTCTGCCGCGGGAGTGCCGAATGTCCGTGTCGTACACGTGCCCGAACCCCGAGTGCGGGGTGACGCTGAAGACGCCCGCCCGCGTGCAGGTCGGCAAGTCGGTCAAGTGCCCGAAGTGCAGCAAGCCGTTCGTGCCCGAGCCGGCCGACAAGGAGAAGGCGCCAGCCGCCGCCGGCGTGCTGAAGCTGGCCGACGAGCCGAAGCCCACGCCGCCCCCGCCCCCGCCCAAGCCGTTCGTGGACGACGACGACGAAGATGACGCGTCGGTCAAAAAAGGGTACGGGGTCGTCGCCGAGACCGAGGAGGAGAAGGCGAAGGCCGAGGAGAACAAGCCCTCGTTCGGTGAGATACAGGACAAGCACAAGAAGAGCGCCCGCGGCCCCGCCATGGCGCTGCTGGTGATGCCCACCAACCTGCTCACCCTGGAGGGGCTGCTCACCGGGATCGGCGGGCTGCTGCTGTTCCTGGTCGGCATGTGGCCGCTGGTGTTCAACGACGCCCCGCCCGGCGAGGAGGAGACCCAGGAGGCGATCGTTTACATGATGCTCGGCCTGGTCACCCTGTTCTGGGGCGCGATGGTGTGCTTCGGGGCCAGCCAGATGCAGGAGCTGGCGTCGCTGCCGTGGGCCATGATCGGCGCGGTGATGGGCGTCGTCCCGTTGCTGGTCGGCATCTACGCCATCGTCATGCTCCAGAACCCCGAGGTGAAGGCCGGGTTCGCGGAGACCGACGGCGGGGCCGACGAGGACGAAGAAGAGGACGACGACGAAGAAGAGGACGAAGAAGAGGACAAGAAAAAGAAGAAGGGCAAGGGCGCGAAGAAGGTGAGCAAGAAGGCGTCCGAGGACGACGACGAATGACCAGGGACGGCGAGCTGCTGAACCGGGCGGGAAGGCCTGACCAGACTTCTTGACGCACTGGGTTGAGCGCCGACAATGCGTTGCGTGAAGTCCGCGTTACCGTGTTGGATCGCGCCAGGCGCGATGAGAATCGCTCTCATTGCGCGCTAATCTTGAGTTCGGCAACAGAAGTTGAGACTGAGGATTTCGCGCGTGAGTGAGTCGGGCCGAACCTTCCCCTACACCTGACACGGCCACGTGATTTGTTTTGTGCTGCTCCCTGCGCGTCGTTTTTCGTGGCTGGCAGGTGAGCCGTGTCGTTCGGCAAGCAGAGGAGCAGCGATGGGACTGGAGGCGTTGTTTAGCGTCTCGCACGAGCCTTGGTGTCACAGTTGTGGGGCAGCAGCCACGTAGGTGCGTGCGATCAAGATGGGAATCTTGACGTCCGGTTCGCCCTCGAAGCTAAAATAATTCGGCCACCGTTCTTCTCCCTTACGGCGGGGTGATTTGTCCCGTGGCGAGGACAGCGTTCGCCTTCCTCCGCACCGGCCTGGGAGAAACTCGTTCCGGGCGTCAACACCGGCCTACTTGGTGTGGGTGCCGTAGTCGAGAGGAAAGCCCAACCACGTCCGTCCTTCTTCGCGGCGGCCTTAAGAGCGGTGTCAGAGTGTCGGGGTGGGGCGGCGAACCGCACCGCGCGCCCGGGCCTACAATGCACGCATGAAGCACCTCACCGACCTGTTCGCAACGGTCGCGCACCGCGTCAAGCCGCCGGTCCTGATCGCGCTCGGCCCGCCGTGGCCGGTCGCCAACCTCGTGAAAGCGCTCGGCCTGCCCGAGAGCGAAGTCACCTGCGCGCAGTTCGACTTGCACCAAACCGACCGCGTGCGCGAGACGCTCGCGGAGGTCGGCGCGAGGGCGGAGGTGGTCGCGGTGCCGGACGTTTGGGACTTGCCGGCGAAGTTCAACACGGTCATCTTCCCCGCGACCGCGCAGTCGGACCGCGAGGTGAAGCTCGATGTGGTCGAGCAGGGCTACCACGTCCTCGCGCCCGGCGGGCTGTTCCTCACGCTCTCCGAGTACGAGCGCGACAGCCAGTTCGCGAAGCTCCAGAAAAAGGTCTTCGGCAAGTGCGGGGAGACGCCGGCCAGCGACCGCGGCACCGCGTTCTTCAGCACCAAGACCGACGCGTCCGACAAGCGCCGGCGGCACGAGGTCAAGTACCACGCGAGCATCGGCGAGGGGCCGTCGATGGAGTTCGTGTCGCGGCCCGGCACGTTCAGCTACGGGCGGTTCGACAACGGCTCGCGGTCGATGCTCGAGGTGGCGGAGATCAACGAGCGCGACGGGGTGCTGGACCTGGGCTGCGGGAACGGAGCCGTCGGGTGTCTCGCGGGCACGATGGCCGGGCCGAAGGGCCGCATCACGTTCATCGACAGCAGCCTGCGGGCCATCGCGCTCGCCCGGCTGAACGCGGCCGCCAACAGCGTGACCAACGCCCGCTTCGTGACCGCGACGCGGCTTCAAGGGCTGGAGGAGCGCGCGTTCGACGTGATCCTGGCGAACCCGCCGTACTACGCGAAGTCGGAGATCACGCGACTGTTCATCGAGGGCGCGAAGGAGCTGCTGCGCCCGCACGGCCGCTACTACCTCGTCACCAAGATGCCGACCGCGGTGATGCCCCTGATCTTCGACACGTTCGGCGACTGCTCGGTGGTGGAGAACCGCGGGTACTCGGTGGTCATCTCGGGGCTGTAGGACAGACCGTAAGCCGGTCCTACGACAGCGCGGCGCGCAGCTCCTTCACCAACTGCGACACGTCCGCGAGCGCCTTCGCGCGGTCGGCCGCGGCCGCTTCGAGCTTCTTCACGACCGCGCTGCCGACGATGACGCCGTCGGCGACGTCCTTCAGGTCGCGCGCGTGTTCGGGCCGGCTGACGCCGAACCCGACGCACAGCGGCAGGTCGGTCATGGCGCGCAGGCGCGCGAGGTGGGCGCGCAGCTGGGCGGGCAGCGCCTCGCGCGCCCCGGTGGTGCCCACCACGCTCACCACGTACACGAACCCGCTGCACGCCTTCACCACCTTCTCGGCCCGCGCGGGCGAGGTGGTCGGGGTGACGAGCAGGACGAGCTTGAAGTCGCGGTCGCGCGCGAGGTTCGACAGCTCCTCGGCCTCCTCGACCGGCAGGTCGGGCACCACGGCCCCGCTCACGCCCGCCTTCTGAGCGGCTTCGATGAACGCGCCCGGGCCCGCTTTGAACACGAGCGAGTACGACGCCATCGCCACGAGCGGCGCGGCCCAGCCGGGGCGCGCCGCGGTGTCGGCGAGGGCCGCGAACACGCCCGCGAGCTTCAGCTTCTGTTCGAGCGCGCGGGTGTACGACGCCTGAATCACCGGGCCGTCGGCGATCGGGTCGGAGAACGGGAACCCGACCTCCATGAGGTCCGCGCCGGCGGCCGCTGCGGCGGGCAGCAGCTCGCGCGTGAAAGCCAGGTCCGGGTCGCCCGCGGTGACGAACGGCATGAACGCGGCGCGCTTCTCGGCGCGCAGGCGCCGGAACAGGGAGTCGATGGGGTTCATCAGGTCACAGATACTTGACGCACAGCGCGCCGGCCACAACGAGCGTGGCGCCGAAGGCGCGGCCGGGCGAGAGCGGGTGCACGGCGAGGCCCATCAGCCCGAAGTGATCGAGCGCGAGCGAGCACAGCAACTGCCCGCCGACGACGAGCGATATGAACAGAGCCGCGCCCAGCTCGCGCGTGAGCGCGGCGCCCGCGAGGACGATCAGCGCGCCGAGCGGGCCGCCCACCCAGTTCCACCACGGGGCCGCGCGCAGCGCTTCGGCGGCCGGCACCGGCGGGCGCAGGAGCAGGACCGCCAGCGTCGCGGTCAGGATCGTGCCGCAGATGGACAGCCCGGCCGCGGCCAGCGGGTTGTCCCCCAGGTTCTTGCGTAAGCTGCTGTTGGCCGACGCCTGGAGCGCGATGCACGCGCCGGCCCCGACCGCCAGCAGCGCGAAAACGGTGGTGTACATGCAGAGCGTTGTACGGCCGCACCCGCGCGGCCGGCAATCGGGGCGCCCCGTCACCTCTGCGCCGTCAGCCGCGCCACCTCGGCACAGTCCTTGTCCCCGCGGCCGCTGAAGCAGACCACCACCACGTCTTCCTTCGGGCGCCGGGCCGCGACCTTCATCGCCTCGACCACCGCGTGCGACGTCTCGAGTGCGGGCAGAATGCCCTCCATCCGGCCGCACAGGTGGAACGCGTCGAGCGCGTCCTTGTCGGTCACGCTGCAGTACCGGACGCGGGCGGCGTCGTGCCAGTAGCTGTGCTCGGGGCCGACCCCGGGGTAGTCGAGGCCGGCGCTGACGCTGTGAACGTCGGCGGTCTGGCCGTCGTCGTCCTGCAGCACGTAACTGAAGCTGCCGTGCAGCACGCCCGGCTTCCCGTTGCTGAGGGTGGCAGCGTGGTCGCCGGCCTTCGCGCCGCGCCCGCCGGCCTCGACGCCCACCAGCTGCACCCCGGTGTCGTCCACGAACGGGTAGAACATGCCGGCCGCGTTCGACCCGCCGCCGACGCACGCCACCACCACCTCGGGCAGCTTGCCGAACAGCGCGAGGCTCTGTTCCCGCGTTTCGGACCCGATCACGCTCTGGAAGTCGCGAACCATCTGCGGGAACGGGTGCGGCCCGACCACGCTGCCGATGATGTAGTGCGTGTGCTCCACGCTGCTCATCCACTCGCGCATCGCCTCGTTGGTCGCGTCCTTCAGGGTGCGGCTGCCGCTCTCGACCGGGAACACTTCGGCCCCCATCGCGCGCATGCGGAACACGTTCAGCTCCTGGCGCCGGATGTCCTCGGTGCCCATGTACACCCGGCACGTCATGCCGAAGAGGGCCGCGGCGGTCGCGGTGGCGACCCCGTGCATCCCGGCACCGGTTTCGGCGATCACCCGGCTCTTGCCCATGCGCCGGGTGATGAGTGCCTGCCCCAGCGCGTTGTTGATCTTGTGCGCCCCGGTGTGGTTCAGGTCCTCGCGCTTGAGGTAGATGCGCGCCCCGCCGGCCGCCTTCGTGAGCCGCTCGGCGAAGTACAGGCGCGACGGGCGCCCGACGTAATCGGTCATCAGCCGGTTGAACTCGGCGCGAAAGGCGGGGTCGGCCCTGGCCGCCCGGTACGCGGCGTCGAGTTGCTCGAGGGCGAACACGAGCGTTTCGGGCACGAACCGGCCGCCGAACGCGCCGAAGCGCCCCCGCGCGTCGGGCACCCGGGAACTGGCAGGGGTATGGGGGGCGCTGGTTGCGGTGGTCATTTGGGTTCTCGGCGTGTGGCGCGGGCGCACCGTTCTTTCTGTCGGAACCGCAAGCTGATTTCAAGCACAACGGGCCGGTCCGGCCGTCCCAACGGTCTGTTCCCGTGCCGCGCGCCCGCGCGCCACAGCGCGGGCGGCATCTCGCGCCGGCGGCCCGGGCAGGCCGGCCGCGCACGGGTCCGAACGGTCTTGCGAAGGGGCTCGTGCGATTTGGTAGAATTCGGGTACCCGCGGAGGACCCGATGCCCGAACTGCCCGAAGTCGAGACCGTCGTGCGCGACCTGCGCCCGCTGCTGACCGGGCGCACCGTCACCGGCGCGCGGCACAGCCGGTTCAAGCTGCGGCGCCCGTGGCTCGCGAAGTGGAACACCTCGGTCGCGGGCGCGGGCGTCGCGGGCGTGCGGCGGCGCGGGAAGTGGATCCTGGTGGACCTCGTGCGCCGCGAGCCGAAGACGCGCGGGTCCCCGCTCCTGCGCGTCCACCTCGGCATGTCGGGCCAGCTCACGGTCGCGCCCGCGCGCGCCCCGGACCCGGACCACCTGCACGTCGCGCTCGCGCTCGACGACGGAAACGAGCTGCGCCTGCGCGACCCGCGGCGGTTCGGCGGCGCGGAGTACTTCGCCGATCGCGCGGCGCTCGAAACCGAGATGGACGCCGAGTTGGGGCCGGAGCCGTTCGGCCTCGGCGCCGGCTACTTCCGCGCGGCCGTGCGCGGCACCGCGCGCAACCTGAAGGCGGTGCTGCTCGATCAGGCGGTGGTCGCCGGCGTCGGCAACATCTACGCCGACGAGGCGCTGTTTCGCGCGGGGCTGCACCCCGGGCGCAAGGGCAACAGCCTCACGCGCGCCGAGTGCGACGCGCTGCGGGAGTCCGTCGAAGCGGTGTTCACGCGCGCCATCGGGGCGCGCGGCAGCACGATCCGCGACTACGTGGGCGGCTCGGGCCTGCGGGGCCGGTTCCAGAACGAGTTCGCGGTGTACGGCCGCACGGGCGAAGCGTGCCCCGCGTGCGGGGCGGCCGTCGCGGTGGCCCGCTACGCCGGCCGCGCGTCGCACTACTGCCCGCTTTGTCAGTCAGCAAGTCGCAAAGTCGCGAAGCCGAGAGCCAGCCGGCCAACGGCCTGAGCCGAGACGGTCTTCGCCTTTACGACTCGGGACTTTACGCGCCGGGGCCCTGCTATGTCGTACAAGGCGTTCAAGCGGCTGGTCGGCGAGACGAGCCTGGAGCGGAAGTGCCGCTGGCTGCTCGGGGCCGGCGTGCTGGTGCTGATGACCGGCAGCTTCATGGCGTACGCGAAGCAGACCGAGGAGCTCGCGTACGAGCAGCTCGAAACCACCGGCCGCGCCCTCCTGTCGCCCATCGTCGCGCGGTTGCACGTCAAGGGGGAGCAGTTCCAGGCCGTCGACGAGTTCCAGAAGCTCACCGAGGAGAACTGGCCGGCGACGCTGAAGGGGTACAACTACAAGCTCATCAAACCGGACACCAAGGACCCGGACAACCAGCCGACCAGCGACGACCTGGCCGCGATGCACCGGATCCAGAACGAGCCGAACCGCAACGAAGACACGCGCCAGGCCCCGAAGGAGAACGCGTTCTACTACTACGGGGCCATCCGCACCGGGAACGCGTGCGTGAGCTGCCACCGCGACCCTGAAAAGATGGGCAAGCTCGCGCGCCCGGAGCTGAAGCAGGGCGAGGTGATGGCCGTGGTCCGCATCCGGCTGTCCACGCAGTCCATCGAGGAGGGGTTCCACACCAACCGCGCGGTGCTGTTCTCGTTCGCCATCGGCACCTCCCTGCTCATCATCGCCGGGTGCTACCTCATCATCCGGTACGTAATCGTTAAGCCGGTGAAGCACCTCAAGGAGGTGAGCGAGGCCATCGCCGCGGGCGAGCTGAACATCCGCAGCGAGATCCAGACCGGGGACGAGTTCGAGGACCTGTCGCACGCGTTCAACCGCATGCTGCGCAACCTCACGAACATCCAGGAGCGGAACAAGAAGCTCATCTCCGACCTCGACCGAAAGGTGGACGAGCTCGCGCGCGTGAACATGGCGCTGTTCGAGGGCAACCGGCTCAAGAGCGAGTTCCTTTCGACGATGAGCCACGAGCTGCGCGACCCGCTGAACAGCATCATCGGGTTCTCGGAGGTGTTGATCGCGGCCGAGAACTTGAGCGAGAAGCAGCGGCGGTACGCGGGCAACATCATGACCAGCGGGCAGCGGCTCACGGCGCTCATCAACGACATTCTGGAGCTCGCGAAGCTCGAAGCCGGCAAGATGCGGCTGCACCCCGAGCCGCTGAACGTGGCGGCCGCGTGCGAGCACGCGGCGGCGCTGATCCGCCCGCAGGCCGAGAAGAAGAACATCGACGTGAAGGTGACCGCCGACGCCCAGGCCCCGCCCGCGAAGCAGGACGCGGGCAAGGTGCAGCAGATCATCACCAACCTGCTCTCGAACGCGGTGAAGTTCAC
>JBJSXS010000630.1:0-2121 GCA_046086545.1 Gemmata sp. | reverse complement strand
GACGGCAAGATCATCGCCGTCGGGCCGCGGCCCCAACTGCCCGACGGCGACCTCGAGGTAATCGACCTGAAGGGCGCGACGATCATCCCCGGGCTGGTGGACACGCACTCGCACGTCGGCGTGTTGACGCGCCCGGGCGTGCCCGCGAACAACGACCTGAGCGAGATGAGCGGCCCGGTGCAGCCTGGGGTGCGCGCGGCCGATTCGTTCAACCCCGACGACCCGGGGATCAAGATGGCCCTCGCCGGTGGCGTGACGACGGCCAACGTGATGCCCGGGTCCGGCAACGTGATCGGCGGCCAGACCGTGTACCTCAAGTACCGCGGCGCCGGCATCGAGGAGATGCGCGTCCTGGGCCGGGACGGACGGACCGAAGTCCTCGGCGGGCTGAAGATGGCCAACGGCGAGAACCCGAAAGGCTACGGCAAGAGCAAGGGCGTGGCGCCGTTCACCCGCATGAAGATCGCCGCCCTCCAGCGCGAGACGTTCCAGAAGGCGAAGGAGTACAAGGCGAAGATCGACAGCGGGGCCAAAGTGGACCGCGACCTCGCGCTCGAGCCGCTCGTGGAGGTGCTGGAGCGCAGGCGCACGGTTCACTTCCACTGCCACCGGGCCGACGACCTGCTCACCGCGGTCCGCATCAGCGAGGAGTTCGGCTTCGAGATCGTGCTCCAGCACGCGACCGAGGGGTACCGCGTGGCTGACCTGCTCGCGCAAAAGAAGGTGCCCGTCTCGCTCACGCTGGTCGACAGCCCCGGCGGGAAGGCCGAAACGATGGGCCTCCTCGAGGAGAACGCGGCGATCCTGCACAGGGCCGGCGTGCGCGTGACCGTCAACACGGACGACGGCGTCACGGAGTCGCGGTTCATGCTGCGCACCGGGGCGCTCGCGGTCCGCGGCGGCATGTCGGAAGCGGACGCCCTCAAAGCGCTCACGATCAACGCCGCGAAGCTCATGCACCTCGACCACCGGCTCGGCTCGCTCGAAACGGGCAAGGACGCGGACCTCGCGATCCTCGACGGCCCGCCGTTCAGCGTGTACACGCGGGTTCAGCAAACGTGGATCGACGGCAAGAAGGTCTTCGACCTGAAGTCCGACCGCGGCTACCAGCAGGGCGGGTTCGCGCTGCCCGCGGGCGAGAAGCTGCCGGCCGCGTTCATCAAGTCCGAGGGGGTCTCGGCCCGCGACGTCGCGACCCGCGAGTTCGACGGCAGCCGGGCCGAGCTGAAAGGCGCCGTGGCGGTCGAGGCCGAGCACATCCACTCGGCCGGCCCGCGCGGGACGTTCGGCGGCACCGTGGTCCTCAAAGACGGCAAGGTGCTCGGCATCGCCACGGCCCGCGACACCGTGAAGAACATGCCGGTGTACAAGGCGAAGCACGTCACCCCGGGCCTCATCGACACCTTCTCCTCGGTGGGTTTGAGCGGCGCGTGGAACATCCCGGCCGACCAGGATCAGGACGAACCGAGCGACCCCAACCAGTCCGACCTGCGCGCCCTCGACGGGTTCAACCCGCGCGAACCGCTCATCGACTTCCTGCGGAGCAACGGCACCACGGTGCTGCACGCGACCCCCGGGCGCCAGAACCCGCTCGCCGGTCGCGGCGGCGCGTTCCGCGCAGAAGGCGAGAAAGCGGATGACGCCGCGGTCGCGCCCGTCGGCGCGCCCGTGGTGAACTTGGGGGAATCGTCGAAGGGCAGAGCGCCCACGTCGCGCATGGGCGTCGCGGGGCTCGTGCGGAAGGCGTTCGCCGACGCGGACGCGTACCGGGCGAGGCCGCCGGCGGCCAAAAACCCCAAGCACGAGGCGCTGATTCCGGCGCTCGAAGGGAAGGTGCCGGTCTACTTCGCGGCGCACCGCAAGGACGACATCCAGACCGCGCTGCGGATCGCGAGCGAGTTCAAGCTGAGGCCCGTCATCGCGATGGGCACCGAAGGGTACCGGATGGCTGACGAGTTGAAGAAGGCCGGTGCCACTGTCGTGGTTCACCCCACCATGCAGCGGGCCGGGGCCAGCATGGAGACGCTGCACTCGTTCACGGGCAACGCGGCGGCGCTCGACGCGGCGGGCGTCCCGGTTACGATCTGCCCCTGGTTCGAGGGGTACGTCCCGAAGACGCGC
>JBJSXS010000629.1:0-3443 GCA_046086545.1 Gemmata sp. | reverse complement strand
TGCCCCTCGCCGAGCACCACGAAGCCGGGGAGGTTCTCGTTCTCCGACCCGAGCCCGTACAGGAGCCACGACCCGTACGCCGGGCGGATCGGCTGCACGTGCCCGGTGAACATCAGCCAGTTGGACGCCTCGTGAACCGGTGTGTTCGTGTGCATCGACCGGATCACGCAGAGCTTGTCGGCGTGCCGGGCGAGGTGCGGGAACAGCTCGCTCACCTCCAGCCCGGACTTCCCGTGCCGGGCGAACTTGAACGGCGAGGGCATCAGCCCGCGGGTGGCCCGCTCGGTCGTGAGCTTCGCCGTGCTCTCGGGCCGCTGCCCGGCGAACTTCTCGAGCGCCGGCTTGGGGTCGAAGGTGTCCACCTGACTCGGCCCGCCGTTCATCCACAGGTGGATGATCCGCTTCGCCTTCGCCGGGAAGTGCGGCGGGCGCGCGGCCAGCGGCCGGGCCGGTTCCGCGGCGCGGGCGTCGGCGGCCAGTGCCGCGGCGAGGCCGATCGCCCCGACACCGTAGCCGGTTTGGGCCAGCAGGTCGCGGCGCGAGGGAAGGTGGTGGCGGCTGGGGATCATGATTCGTCTCGGCCGTGTCGGGCGGTGGTCAGGGGAGGAACGCGAACTCGTTGGCGGTCAGGAGGGCGTGGCACAGTTGCTCCCACGGGCGGAGGCCGTCCCCGCGGTCGGCGGCCGCGGCGCGGAGGAAGTCGCGGGCGAGGTCGGCCTCCTTGTCCGTTGGTCGCCGCCCGTACGCCAGCCACCATGCGAGCCGCAGCCGCGCGCCGTCGTCCGCCTCCGCCCTCTCGACGCGGGCCGCGAACGCCTTCGCCGCGGCGACGACGAACGGGCTGTTGAGCGCGAACAACTGCTGCTGCGGGATCGTCGTGACCGTCCGCGCGTCGGTGGTGACGTTCGGCTCCGGGAAGTCGAACAGCGTGAGCGTCGGGTTCGGCTTGAACCGGCTGATGAACGAGTACAGGGTGCGGCGGCGGTTGGCCGGGTCTTCGGGCTGGAGTTGGGTCTTCCCGGACGGGTCGAGGAACGGCGGCCCGCCGACCTGCGGGTCGAGCCGCCCGGCCACGGCGAGCATCGCGTCCCGCCACGCCTCGAAGTCCAGCCGCCGTGGGGTTGCCCGCCACAGGTACCGGTTGTCCGCGTCCTTCACCGCGTTCGCCGGGTCCGACGTGCCGCCGAGCCGGTAGGTTGCCGACAGCACGATCTCGCGGTGCAGCCACTTGGTGGACCAGCCGTTCTCTATGAACCGCACCGCCAGTGTATCGAACAGTTCGGGGTGGGTGGGCCGCTCGCCGAGCGCGCCGAAGTTGCCCGGGGTCGCGACGATGCCACGGCCGAAGTGGTGCGCCCACACCCGGTTCACCCACACCCGGGCGGTCAGCGGGTTGTCCTTGCTGGCGATGGCGTCGGCCATGTCGAGCCGGGTGAACGTCTCCTTCTTGACCGCCCCCTTCTTCGTGAGCACCTGAGGGAAACCGGGCGGGGCGAGGTCGCCGAGCACCTCGGGGTTCCCGCGTACGTGGACCCGCAGCGGCTGACCGCCGCCGGTCACCGCCGGTGCCTTCACCTGCGGCGCGGGCGGGGTCTTGTTCAGCCCGTCCAACTCCGCGACCAGCCGGTCGTACTCCGTCCGCTCGTCCGGGCCGAGGAGCGGGACGACTTCGGCGGTCGTCAGTTTGAAGTACGCCCCGTCGTTGGTGAGGAACACCTTGACCAGCGTGTCGCTCTCAGGCGGGGGTTTCTTCCCGGCGTCCAGATCGCGCAGGGCGGTCGTCACCCGGTCCTTGACCTTCGCCGTCTCCTCGACCACCGCCTTCGGCGGGTCGGCCGGGCCGTCCTTGCCCGCGGCCTTGAGAGCGGCGGTCGCGGCGGTTTGCCAGTCGGCCAGTAGCGGGAGGGGCTTGCTGGCGGCGAGCACTTTCGCCCACCGGGCGAGGAAGACGGGGCGCAACCCCGCCGCGCGGGCGGTGGCGTCCGGGTCGGCCTTCTCGCCCCGATCGGCCACGAGCTTCAGCCGCCACGCGGCCAGCAGGTAGGCATCGACGCGGGCCAACTCTTCGCGGCCGATCCGGCGGGCCGACGTCTGTGTGATCTGGTCCAGGCGGGCCTTCCGGTCGGCCACGTCTTTTCGCCACCGCTCGGCCGCCGCGACGTTCGCGGGGGAGTCGAGGACGACTTCCGTGCTCAGCGTTGCCCCGTTGTAGGCTGCGGCGAGGGCGAAGTAATCGACCTGCGGGATCGGGTCGAACTTGTGGTCGTGGCACCGAGCGCAGCTCACCGTCAGCCCGAGCAGGCTGCGCGTGACCGTATCGACCCGGTCGTCGAGTTCGTCGGCGGCCTTCTTCTTGACCATGCCGACCGCGTTCCCGCTGAACCGCTGGCCGAGCCCCTGGAAGCCGAGGCCGCCGAGCCGCTCGGCGTAGTCGGCCGCCGGGTCCGGGATGAGGTCGCCGGCCAGTTGCAGTCGGACCAACGTGTCGTACCGCATGTCGGCGTTGAACGCCTTGACGACCCAGTCACGGTACCGCCACGCGTTCGGGGCGGGGACGGGACCGACGGTGCCGCCCAGGTCGTCGGTGTAGCGTGCGAGGTCGAGCCAGTACCGGCCCCACCGCTCGCCGTAGTGGGGCGAGGCGAGGAGCCGATCTACCATCTTCTCGTAAGCCTCCGGCGACTCGTCCTTCTCGAACGCCTCGACCTCCTCCGGCGTCGGCGGGAGGCCGGTCAGGTCGAACGTGGCGCGGCGGATCCAATCGCGGCGCGCGGCCGGCGCGACGGGCTTGAGCCCCCGCTTCTCCAACTCCGCGAGGACGAACTGGTCAATGTCCCTGCGGGGCCAAGCCGGATCCTTGACCGCGGGCGGGGCGTGCTTGCGGGGCGGCTGGAACGCCCAGAACTGACGGCCCCGCTCGACGTCGATACCGGCCGCGGCGGCCGTCCCGTCACGCGGGTCGGGCGCGCCCATCTTCACCCACGCCTCGAAGTCCTTGATCACCGCGTCGGGCAGTTTGCCCTTCGGCGGCATCTTGACGTCGCCGTCGTGCCCCAGCGCCTTGAGCAGCGTTCCCTCGGCGGGCTTGCCCGGGACGGCAGCGGGCCCCGAGTCGCCGCCGCGGAGCAGTCCGCCGCGGGTGTCGAGGAGGAGACCGCCCTTGAGCTTCTTCTGCGCCTGCGCCCCGGCCGAGTGGCACGAGTAGCACCGCTCGGTCAGCACAGGGCGGATCTTCGCCTCGAAGAACTCGACACCTTTCGGGTCGGGCTTTGTTGGCGGGTTCGGCTGGGCGACGGCAGGAACGGGAGACAACCCGACGAGGAAGGAGACAAGGAAGAGATCACGGCGGCTCATGGAATCTGCACCGATCACTGGTCGGGGTTGGAAAAGATTCGGGGGCGGACCTCATCAGGCGTCCGGCTCCGAGCCGGCAGGGGGAGGCG
>JBJSXS010000628.1:0-2823 GCA_046086545.1 Gemmata sp. | reverse complement strand
CTGCCGCAAGGCCCGGCCCCGGTCTTCAACAACAGCAAGCGCGTCGAGGTGACATCCAAGAGCCCGGAAGCCGACGCCGCGAAGGTGGTCAAGACCTTCGCGACGCGCGCGTTCCGGCGGCCCGCGTCGGACGCCGATGTGAAGCCGTACCTGTCCGTCGTGACGGCGCGCCTCGACGAAGGATACAGTTTCGAGCGGGCCGTTCGCGTCGTGCTGAAGGGCATCCTGGTGTCTCCAGAGTTCCTCTTCCTGCGCGAGAAGCCCGGACGACTCGACGACTTCGCGCTCGCCGCCCGACTGAGCTACTTACTGTGGTCGAGCACGCCCGATGCGGAACTGATGAAATGCGCGGAGCAGGGCACCCTCGCGGAGCCCTCGGTGCTGCGCGAGCAAGTCGAGCGCCTGCTCAAGAGCCCCAAGGCGCGACAGTTCACCGAGAACTTCGTAGGGCAGTGGCTCGGCCTGCGCGACATCGACTTCACCGCGCCCGATTTCCGGCTGTACCCCGAGTACGACGAGGCGCTAAAAGTCGCGATGCTCGCCGAGGCGCACCTGTTTTTCGAGGAACTGATAAGGACGGACGCGAGCATCACGAACGTGGTCGCCTCGGACTTCACTTTCCTGAACGGCCGGCTCGCGAGGCACTACGGCGTCGCGGGCGTGAGCGGCATGGAGACGCGCAAGGTCGCGCTGAAGCCCGAGTCGCACCGCGGCGGGTTCCTCACGATGGCCGGAGTGCTGAAGGTGACAGCGAACGGCACGAACACCTCGCCCGTCGTTCGCGGCGCGTGGGTGCTGGACCGCATCCTGGGCGCCCCGCCCGCACCGCCGCCCGCCGGGGTGCCCGCGGTGGAGCCCGACATCCGCGGGGCGACGACCATCCGCGACCAACTGGCCAAGCACCGCACCACCCCGACGTGCAACGCGTGCCACGCGAAGATCGACCCGCCCGGGTTCGCGCTGGAGAGCTTCGACGTGATCGGCGGGTGGCGCGACACCTACCGCAGCCTCGGCGCCGGGAAACCGGTGACGGTCGAGGGGCGCCGGATGCCCTACCACGAGGGTAAGAAGGTCGATCCGTCCGACACCTTTGAGGGTGAGGCGTTCGCAAACGTCGATGACCTCAGGAAGTTGCTCGCCCGGGATAAAGAGCGCCTCGCCCGCGCGCTGGCGGAGAAACTGGTGACCTACGCCACCGGCGCGGCCCCGGTCGCGTTGGACAGGCCAGAGATTGACGCAATCGTGGCGCAGGCGCGCGACAGGGGCCACGGCGTCCGCGCACTGATCCACGAAGTGATTCAGAGCAAACTGTTCCGGCACAAATAGATCACGCTCGCCTGCGGCCCGCTACACACTCGACCCCAAACGCTCCCATGAAACTGTCCCGCCGACATGTGTTGAAGGCCGCCGGCGTCTCGCTCGCGCTGCCGACGCTAGAAGCGACTGCCCCGGCGAGGCCCGACCCGAAGGCTGCCCCGCGGCGGATGGTGCTGGTCTGCACGCCTCTGGGCATCCACCCGCCGAACTTTTTCCCCGAGAAGAGCGGCAAGGACTACGCCCCCTCGCCGTACCTGGAAACCCTCAAGGAGTACCGTAACGACTTCACCGTCTTTAGTGGCCTGGCGCACGTCGGGGTCGATTCGGGCCACGACTCGATGTTCAGCTACCTGACTGCGGCGCCGCACCCGGAACGCCGGGCCGGCTTCAAGAACAGCATCTCGCTGGATCAGCTCGCGGCGGAGCAAATTGGCGATCAGACGCGGTTCCCTTCGCTCGCGCTCGCTGGCGAAGGGTTCAGCCTGTCGTGGACCCGCAGTGGGGCACTGGTGCCGTCGGAGTCTTGGCCCGCGAGCACGTTTGCGAAGCTGTTCATCGACGGCAAGAAGGACGACGTGGACGCCCAGGTCCGCCGCCTGCGCGACGGGCAGAGCGTACTCGACACGGTGGGGGATCAGGCGAAGAAAGTGGCCGGTACCGTGGGCCAAGCGGACAGGGAGAAGCTGGACGAGTACTTCTCAAGCGTGCGCGAGCTGGAGAAGCGGCTTTCAAAGGCGGAGGAGTGGTCGAAGAAGCCGAAGCCGAAGGTGGACGTGCAGCAACCTCAAAACATCACCAACCCCGCGGACGTACTCGGGCGCACCCGCCTGCTCTTCGACCTCACCCACCTCGCGCTGCAGACGGACTCGACGCGGTTCGTCACCATCCTGCTCGGCGGCGCGAGCCTCGTACCTCCGATCCCGGGCGTGTCGTTCGACCACCACAACCTGTCGCACCACGGGCAAGACCCCGAGAAGCTGAAGCAACTCGCGATCGTCGAAAGCGAAACGTTCAAGCTGCTCGCCGGCTTACTCGGCAAACTGAAGGGTTCGAAAGAACACGGGGCCACGGTGCTGGACCGCACGATGGTGATGTACGGCAGCAACATGAGCAGCGGGAACAGCCACTCGTGCAAGAACCTTCCGATCCTACTGGCCGGGGGCGGTTTCAAACACGGTCAGCACCTCGCGTTCGACAAGGGCAAGGAGCCACCGCTCGCGAACCTGTTCGTTTCGATGCTCCAGCGCCTGGGCCTCGAGATCGACAAGTTCGGCACCAGCGCTGGCACGCTGCCAGGCTTGGAGCGAGCGGGGTAACGCGTAAGCGCCGTACGGCGTGTCATACAGCGGGTGGAGGGAAAAACTAGGTCGGCAAACGTGACTGAATGAGCTTGTTTTCGTGGGCTTCGAAGTCGCCGTCGGAATCGCGTAGGCACTGCCGCCGCTCTCGACGCGTGATGGCGGAAGTGGTCGAATGGGTGCTAGACGTCGCGGGGAAGAAGAATGT
>JBJSXS010000627.1:0-7632 GCA_046086545.1 Gemmata sp. | reverse complement strand
TCATCACCACCCTGCTCATGACCGTTTTCCTTCTGGGCGTGGACCTGTTTTGGGGCTGGCTCTTGAGCCGGCAGACGGTGGGCGTGCTCCCCGCCCGCACGACCAGTCAGGACAAGGGCGCCCAGGTGCAGGAACAGAAGTGGTAACGCGGTAACCCGCGAGGCGGTCGCAAGGCCGATCCCCCCATGACCGAAAACACGAACGACACCGCCGCGCCCGACGAACCGAAATCCGTCGGCCCGGAAGCGGACGTACCAACAGCCGCCGACGCGATCCCCGCCCCGGACCTCGGGGGCCCGGCGCTCCATGACGGTGCCTCGGACAAGGCGACCCACGCCAACGCAGCTGGTCCTGCGGCGGAGCCTGCCGTCGGCCCCGATCCGGACGCGGCTCCGGCAGCCGCGGCGCCGAAAGCGAAGAAGCCCCGCGCCCCGCGAGCGAAGAAGTCGGCTGCCGCCGACGGTTCTGCGTCGGATGTGGCTGTCGCGGCCGCAACTGCCGCGCCGGCCGAGGGCGTGGCTCCGCCCGAGAACGCCAAGAAGTGGTACGCGATCAAAGTGCAGAGCGGGCGAGAGGACACCATCAAGGCCGCCATCCTCCGCAAGGTCCGGATCGAGGGTCTCGAGGACGTGTTCGGCCAGATCCTGATCCCTTACGAAGAAGTGATCGAGAAGAAGGCGGTGCGGGTTAAGGACAAGAAGAGCGGCGAGTACACGACCCAGGAAAAGAAGATCACACGGAAGCGCAAAAAGTTCCAGGGGTACATTTTCGCGGAGCTCGAGTTCAACGACCGCATCCTGTACCTCATCCGCGAGACGTCGGGCGTCGGCGACTTCCTCAAGTTGCGCCCCCGTAAGGACGACTCGCCGCTGCCGGAACCGATGACCGACGCCGAGGTCAAGCAGATGCTCGGCGAGAAAGTCGGGCCGGACAGCGGCAAGGGCAAGGTCAAGATCGACATCGAGAAGGGCGAGCGCGTCAAGATCAAGGAGGGGTCGTTCAAGGACTCCGAGGGCGAGGTGAAGGAGGTCCAGATTCCGAAGGACCCGACCGACCCGCCGAAGGTGATCGTGACGGTTACCTTCTGGGGTCGCCCGCTCGATGTCGAACTCGAATACTGGCAGGTGTCGAAGGTGTGAGTGGTGGTGGCCGCCCGCGTGCGTCCCTCCTACACCTATAAGTTCATCAACGGACCAACGCATCAGGTGCAGATATGGCGAAGCAGGTTACGGGACAGGTGAAGCTGCAGTGCCCCGGCGGTTCGGCCACTCCGGCGCCGCCGGTCGGCCCGGCGCTCGGTGCGCACGGCGTGAACATCGGTATGTTCGTGAAGCAGTTCAACGACAAGACCAACAAGCCCGAGATGAAAGGGTTGATGCTGCCGGTCGTCATCACCGTGTACTCGGACAAGAGCTTCGAGTTCAAAATCAAGTCGCCGCCCGCGGCGATTCTGCTGAAGCTCGCGGCCAAGATCCCGCACGCGAAGAAGGCCGGCAAGGAAGTGATCCCGGCCGACGCGAAGAAGCAGGGGAAGTACAAGAGCCACACGGTCACCAAGAAACAGGTGCGCGAAATCGCGACCCAGAAGATGGCCGACCTCAACGCTCGCGACGTCGATCACGCCGCTCGTATCATCGAGGGCACCGCCCGCAGCATGGGCATCCAGGTGGTCGAAGCCTGATCGTTTCTTTCGCAGCGGTTGTGCCCGGCCTCGCTGTCAAGTGAAAAATCCGGCGCGCTGTTGCCGTTGCTCGCTGCGAGTTGTAACCATTATCTCCTCACACCGGCGCGTCGCTCGCGTCGGGAGGGGTTGTAGTCGCCGCGTGCGATGAGCCCCGCGACACGAGGTTAAGGACATGGCGAAGGACAAAGAGTCCGCCCCGACGGGCGGTGACCCGCTCGCGACCACAGCCGCTCCTGGGGCTCTCGCTCCGGGTGCCCCCGAGGGCAAGAAGGTCGACGCGGCCGACGCGCTGCAGAAGAAAAAGAAGCCGGGCGTGCCCCCTCGCCGCGGCAAGAAGCTTCGGAACCACCTGCGCAACGTCGAAAAGAAGTTGCACGACGCCGGCCCGGTGCCCGTCAAGCAGGCTGTTGCGGAGCTCAAGAAGCTCAAGCGTGCGAAGTTCGACGAGACGGTTGAAATCCACATCAACCTCGGCATCGACCCGACACAGTCCGACCAGATGGTTCGTGGCGCGATCCCGCTGCCGCACGGCATCGGTAAAAGCGTTCGCGTTGCGGTGTTCGCCCAAGGCGACGACGTGGCGAAGGCGAAGGCCGCCGGCGCCGACATCGTTGGCGGCGCGGACCTGGTCGAGAGGGTACAAAAAGAGAACTTCCTAGACTTCGACGTGGTGCTCGCGGCGCAGGCGATGATGGGCCAGGTGTCGCGACTGGGTAAGGTTCTCGGCCCGCGGGGCCTGATGCCCACGCCGAAGGCCGGAACCGTGGTGCCCGCGACCGGGGACATCGCGCAAGCGGTCAAGGAGTTCAAGGCCGGCAAGGTCGAGTACCGCTCGGACAAGACCGGACAGATCCACGCCGGTGTCGGCAAGATGTCGTTCGACGAGAGCAAGCTCGTCGAGAACATCACCGCGTTCGTTGAACAGGTGCGCTCGGTCAAGCCTTCGGGCGTGAAGGGTAACTTCATCAACGGGGTGGTGCTTTCGGCCACCATGTCGCCTGGCATCCGGCTCGCGATCTAGTCATTGGTCGTAGGTCCCGTGTCATTCGTCGCGCGCCCGCTCGGGTGCGACAGGCTGAGTGAGGGGCTAACGACAAATGACCAATGACTAAGGACAACACCAATGAGCAAGAAGATCAAAGAGTTGGAGCTGAACGACCTCCGCAAGACCTTCAAGGGCGTGCGGGACTTCGTTCTGCTGGAGCCGATCAAGCTCGACTCGGCGTCGGATTATACTCTCCGCAAGGGGCTCCGCGACAAGAAGATTCGCGTCAAGATGGTCAAGAACAGCTTCGTCAAGAAGGTGTTCGACGAGAACGGTGTGAAGGTCGATCCGGGCAGCGGTCCGACGCTCCTCTGCTGGGGTGCGGGCAGTGTGAAGGAACTCAGCATCGCGGTGGACACGTTGCTCAAGCAGCTCCGCCCCGACCCCAAGCAGCCCGAGAAGGTCAAAGCGAAGACCGCCATCGCGGACGGCCAACCGGTCACGCTCGAAGTCGGCAAGACGATTCCGACCAAGCAGGAGGCCATCGGCGGCGTCGTGTCGGCTCTGCTCGGCCCGGGTGCTGCTGTTGCCGCCGCTCTGGCGGGACCGGGTTCGCAGCTCGCCAGTATCCTCAAGACCCTCGAGGACAAGAAAGGCCAGGACGCCCCGGCCGCAGGCTGAGTCTGAACGCGCGAGTCGTTACCGCAGTCGGCGGTTGCGACTCGGTCTTTAACCAAACCGTTGCCGTTGTCGTTTGGCGACGCCGGCATTTACCAAGCCAGCTATTACGCTCCCAGCCGGTCTGCTTCACCCGGCGCAATCACCAAAGGAACTGAGTCATGCCTTCCGTTACCGAACTGGGCGACGCCCTCGCCGGTCTGACCCTCGTCCAGGCTGTTGAGCTGAAGAACTACCTGAAGGAAAAGCACGGCATCGAGCCGGCCGCCGGCGGCGTGATGGTTGCTGGCCCGGCTGCCGGTGGCGGCGGTGGCGGTGACGCCCCGAAGGCCGCGGAGGCCACCGAGTTCAACGTGATCCTCGACAGCTTCACTGACAAGGTCAAGACGATCAAGGTCGTCCGCGAGCTGACGGGCCAGGGCCTTGGTGAGGCCAAGGCGACCGTTGAAGGCGCGCCGAAGGCCATCAAGGAGAACGTGGACAAGAAGACCGCTGAGGACGTGAAGAAGAAGCTGGAAGAAACCGGCGCCAAGGTTACCATCAAGCCGGCCGGCTGAGTTCTGCCCAACGTACCGGATGTATCGTCTGCGTGATTGGCGTGGACTGCAAAAAAATGCCCAGGCGGGGTGACTTTTCCACCTTGTCTGGGTATGATGCATCGTGGCGGCCAAATCCGCCTTCGCTCGCTTACGACCCCTCACCCGCACACTCTTCACGCCCGCCTTCAGGCGAGAGGGAGAGTGAGGCGGGGTGATTCCGCGTAGCCAGTGGTGAAAATTGCGCGTACCCCACTCGCTCCGACGTGTCGTACCTCTTCGATCCTACACCATGCCAGATCGTTTTAACATCTCCACACTGAACCCGGTGCCTATGACGACGGGTCTGTGTGTGGTTGTTGTGTCCGATGGCCCGGCCCGCGCGCCGCGGGTCGGGGCTGTGTCCTTCGCTATTCAATAACGCACGATGCTGACCGACGCAAGGCCCGTTGCGACACGCCAGCAACGGTGAGCCTGACGTGTTCCGCTATCGACTCAACCCGGGTAAGGAGCACTACGATGCCGATTCCGGCCCAGCGGATCATCGCGCCGAAGGACGTTCGCAACTTCGGCCGCTTCGGTGACGCCGTCGAGGTGCCAGACCTGACCGACGTGCAAACCCGCTCCTACGACCGCTTTCTGCAACTCGATGCCCCCCACGACAAGCGCACGCACACCGGCCTGGAAGGCGTGCTGCAAGAAATCTTTCCCATCGAGAGCTACGACAAACGCATCTCGCTCGAGTACCTGAGGTACGAGCTGGGCAAGCCCCGGTACGATGCGGACGAGTGCCGCCAGTTGCGCCTGACCTACGGGCGGCCCTTCCGCGTGTGGCTGCGGCTGCGCAAGACGGAAGGGGAGCCCGTCGAGGAAGAAGTTTACCTGGGCGATATGCCCATCATGATCGGGGGCGGCGAGTTCATTATCAACGGGGCCGAGCGCGTCGTGGTGTCGCAGCTGCACCGCTCGCCGGGCGTCGACTTCGTCGTGACGCGCGAGGCCGACAAGGACTTGCACTCGTGCCGCATCATCCCGGAGCGCGGCTCCTGGATCGAGATCAACGCGACCAAGAAGGACACGCTCGGGGTCCGCATCGACCAGTCGGGCAAGTTCTCGGCCATCACGCTGCTGCGCGCCATGGACCCGCAGTACTCGTCCACCGCCGCCATCCTCAAGGAGTTCTTCGGGGACGTCATCGAGAAGGTTAAGGTTCACGCAAAGGACACGCGCGGCAAGCTCCTGGGCGACCCCGATAATCAGGTGATGCCGTACATCGCGGTTGAGGACGTGATCGATCCCGAGACGGGCGAGGTTTATCTCGACGCCGGCAAGAACTTCGGCGCGGACAACTTCGACAAGATCTCGGCGTCTCAGGTGCTGACCATCCACGTGATGCCGCACCCCAAAGACCCGATCATCCTGAACGCGATCCAGGAGGATGTGGGCGGCGCGCTCGACTCGAAGGACACGCACGAAGGCGCGCTCCTCAAGATTTACCAGCGCCTGCGCCCCGGCAACCCGCCGCAACTGGAAAAGGCCAAGGAGCTCTTCAAGGAAAAGTTCCAGGACGCGAACCGCTACCGCCTCGGGCGCGTCGGGCGGTTCCGCATCAACCGGAAGTTCGACCAGAACGTTGCGGAAACCGAGATGACGCTCCGCAGCGTGGACTTCGTCAACTCCGTGAAGTACCTGCTCGACCTCCGCGCGAACAAGGGGCACGTCGACGACATCGACCACCTGGGCAACCGCCGCCTCCGCACCATCGACGAGTTGGCCGCGGACGAGCTGCGCAAGGGCTTCCTGAAGTTGCGCCGCACGGTGCAGGAGCGCATGGCGATCCGCGACCAGCAGGACATGAGCCCGCGGTCGCTCATCAACCCGAAGTCGGTCAGCGCGGCCATCGAGTACTTCTTCGGGCGCAGCGAGTTGTCACAGGTCGTCGACCAGACGAACCCGCTCGCTCAGCTCACGCACGAGCGACGGCTGTCGGCCCTCGGGCCGGGCGGCCTGAACCGCAAGCGGGCGGGCTTCGAGGTGCGCGACGTCCACATCTCGCACTACGGCCGCATCTGCCCGATCGAGACCCCCGAAGGCACGAACATCGGGCTGATCTCGTCGCTCTCGATCTACGCCGAGATCGACGAGTACGGGTTCCTCATCACGCCGTACAAGAAGGTGAAAGGCAAGACCCTCACCGACGAGGTGGTGAAGCTCCGGGCCGACGAGGAGTCGAACGAGGTGCTGGTGCCCGCGGACACTCACACGGAGGGCAACAAGATCGTGCCCCCGAACGTCAGCGGGCGACAGGCCGGCGAACTCATGGTGATCCCGTCGGACAAGGTCCACTACATCGACGTGTCGCCGAAGCAGATGGTGGGCGTGTCCGCGGGGCTCATCCCGTTCCTGGAGCACGACGACGCGAACCGCGCGCTGATGGGTTCCAACATGCAGCGCCAGGCGGTGCCGCTGCTGATCCCGGAGCCGCCGCTAGTCTCGACCGGCCTTGAGATCGACGTCGCGAAGCACTCCGGGATGCTGGTCCGCGCCCAGGAGGACGGTACCGTCGTCTACGTGGACGCCGAGCGCGTCAAGCTCGAGGAGAAGGACAAGATCGTTCGCGAGTACGTGCTCCGCAAGTACCACGGCCTCAACGAGCGGACCTGCCTGAACCAGCGCCCGATCGTGGCGATGGGTCAGAAGGTGAAGAGGGGCCACATCATCGCCGACGGCGCCGCGACCAAGAGCGGCGAACTCGCGCTGGGGCGGAACGTGCTGGTCGCGTTCATGTCCTGGGAGGGGTACAACTTCGAGGACGCGATCATCATCAGCGAGCGGCTGGTGAAGAACGACACGTACACCTCGATTCACATCGAAGAGTTCGACATCGAGATCCGCGAGACGAAGCTCGGCAAGGAAGAGTTCACCCGGGACATCCCGAACGTCAGCCCGAAGGCGCTGGCGAACCTGGACGAGCACGGGGTCGTCCAGATCGGCACGTACGTGCGCCCCGGCGACATCCTCGTGGGCAAGGTGTCGCCCAAGAGCCGCAGCGAGCTGACCCCGGAAGAGAAGCTCCTGCACGCGATCTTCGGTCGCGCCGGCGAGGACGTGAAGAACGACTCGCTGGAGGTGCAGTCGGGCACGGAGGGCATCGTCATCGCGGCGCACCGGTTCAGCCGGCGGGCGCACATGACGGAGGACGAGAAGAAGCAGATCGACAAGGACCGCAAGGAAATCGAGTCCACCTACAACCGGCGCATCGCGGAGCAGTTCCGCGAGTTCGTCAAGGCGCTGGAAGACGTTCTCGACAAGAAGGAGCTGAAAGACCCCAATACCGGCAAGCAGCTCGCCAGCGACAAGGACGACAAGGTGGTCGCGGAGCAGGCTAAGGAGTTCAAGCTCGACAAGCTCGACATCCGCTCCCCGGACAGCCAGAAGAAGGCGCACAAGATCCACCACCGCCACTGGGAGCGGATCCAGTTCTTCATCGACGAGCAGGAGCGCCGGCTGAACTCGCTGAACCGCGGCGACGAGCTGCCGTCGGGCGTGCAGCAGATGGTGAAGGTGTACGTCGCGACCAAGCGCGTGATTTCGGTCGGCGACAAGATGGCCGGCCGGCACGGGAACAAGGGCGTCATCTCGAAGGTGCTGCCCGAGGAGGACATGCCGTTCCTCAAGGACGGCACGCCCGTTGACATCCTCCTGAACCCGCTCGGCGTGCCGAGCCGTATGAACGTGGGCCAGATTCT
>JBJSXS010000626.1:0-5730 GCA_046086545.1 Gemmata sp. | reverse complement strand
GTGCGGCATCACGTACATGTGGATCGGCAGGTCGTCGTACTTCGCCCCGGCGCGCACGCCGCTCACGAGGTAGCCGACCGCCTGCGGGCTGAACTCGGCGATCTGCCACACGTAATCTTCCGTCCACGGCATCGACATGGCCTTCAGCTTGAACGGCCGGATGTAGTCGAGTTCCGTGACGAGGTAGTTCGCGGGCGGCGAGTAGTTGACGCCGGTGCGCACCCCCTTGGAGGCGTAGTACGCGGTGCCGGCGGCGAACCGGGCCGCGCCCTTCTCCTTCGCGGCGATTTGCGAGTAGTAGTACAGCGGGGCCTTCTTGTCGTTCGTGTATTTCGCCCCGCCCTCGACCCTGATGCCCTTATCGGCCAGCCACTTCGCGAAATCGTCGTCCTTGAGCGGGATCGCGGGCAGGTGCATCTCGTCGCCGTAGCTCACGACGCCCAGGTCATCGAAGCCGCCCTTGCGGGCCTCGTGCTTTTTGATGGCCTCCATCGACGGGTCGGGCCAGTGCGCGACCAGCTCGCGCTTCTTGCCCACCCCGCCGAACGTGGTGTTGTCGCCGAGCGCCAGCGCGAGTTGCCTGGCCTCCGGGAACACGCCGGCCGCGCCGCTGAACCCCATGATGCCGTAGAACGGCATGCGCTTCGGCACGCTCCCGACCTTCGGGAACTTGGCGATCTCGGCGTTGAGCCAGTCGAGCGCCTCCTTCTGGGTGCGGATTTCGGGTTTCCAGTACCGCTGCGTCAGTGCCAGCAGGTGATCCTGATTCGGGTTCACGCACCCGGGCATCTCGAAGCACGCGGGCGAAAGGCCCGCGGCCGGCCCTTTAACGGTCACGTCCTTCACCACCTTGATGCCGCCCTTGTCGTCGGGCACGCCGAACTCGAGTCGCAGGTAGACGTCGGCGGTTTTCGCCTTGGTCACGACTTTGGGGAACCACTGCGAGTTGTGGAGCGCGTCGAGCGACTGCCCGAGGGGCACCCAGCCCGAGGTGTCCCCCGGCGCGAGGTACTCGCTCTCGGGGATCGCCCCCTTGATCGGCTCGACCACTTTCGCGAGTTGCTCGGGCTTCACCTTCTCGGAACGCGGCCCGGCGTTCGTGTACTTCGTTTCCGACACCGTGCGCCCGCTCTTGACGATTTGTTGCGTGGGCCAGTCGCGGACGTGAACGTAATACGGCGAGTGCTGCCCCTGATCGAACGGCGCGACAACGGGAACGACGGGACCGGGCGCGTCCTTCGGGTTGGTCACGCGCAGGAACACGTCACCGTCCTGCACGAGCCAGCCGTCGTATTCGAGGAACTTGGCCTTCTTCTGGGCCTCGACCCCGGCCCTGTCGTTCGTGAGGCAGACGACGTCCACGTTGCGCTTCGCGATGTTCACGCGCGGCTTGTCGCCGTCCTTCTGTTAGGCAGCGACCAGTCGCAGTTTCGCGGGCCCGGCGCTGAGTTTCACGCTCCCGGGCTCCTGCCACACGATGTTGTCGGTCCCGCTCCAGCCGTAGCGCTCCATCGGCACACGCTTGTGATCGGTGAACGCCCACACCTTCGGGTCGGTGAGCCGGCCGCACGGGAACGTCGCGACCACCTTCCCGCCCTGCTCCACCTCGATGGTGAACTCGGCCGCGAACCCGTAGGGCTGCTCGTACCGCACCTTCACCTCGAACGTGTCCTCGTAGGGTACGGTGACGACCTGCTCCGCGACCGCCTTCTTGCCCGGCTCGATCTCGCCGGGGGCACTCAAGCACGCCATGCGCGACAGGAAGGTGATCGCGAACGTGCTCGCGTAGTAGTTCTCGCGGTACGGCAGCACCTTCCAGCCGGAGGTGACGGTGAAGTCTTCGGCCTCCGCGAAGATGCGCACCGGCTTTTTGTCTTGCGCCCCTGCGGGCAGGGCCAGCGCGAGCAGCGCGAGGGGGGCAAACAGGAGGCGCGTCATTTTTTGCGTCCCGAAGGTGCGGCCGAAACCGTTTAGAGCCAAGATGGTAATGTGAGCGTAACGCGAATGGTAGGGGCGGGTCGCCCTTTCCCACATTCGCCCCTGTATTTGCGAAAAATCGGTGAGATTGAAACCGGGGTATGCTGTTACGGGTTTAATTGACACCGCCACCCGTGCCCGCGGGCGGCGCGGGTTATCGCCTTCTCGTGAGGGGTTTCGCCAATGACGTCGCGTCTCGCTCTCCTCACCGCCCTGCTCGCGGGCCTCGTGCTGCTCAACCCGGGCAGGCGCGACGCCGGCGCACAGCCCGCAAAGGGCGGCACCGGGTTTCTCGACAAACCCAACGCCGAGCAGCTCGCGTTCTTCGAGAAGAAAATTCGCCCGGTGCTGGTCGAGCACTGTTACGAGTGCCACTCGGCGGAGTCGAAGAAGGTCAAAGGGGGCCTCACGCTCGACACCCGCGACGGGTTCCGGCGCGGCGGCGACAGCGGCCCGGCGATCATCCCAGGCGGCCCCGCCCGCAGCCCGCTGATGCTCGCGCTCACGTCGAAGAACAAAGATCAGGCGATGCCGCCGAAGGGCAAACTGCCCGACAGCGTGATTGCCGACTTCGAGGCGTGGGTGAAGATGGGCGCGCCCGATCCGCGCGAGGGCAAGGCCGCGACCGTCAAGAAGTACGAGGTGGACATCGAGAAGGGCCGCGAGTTCTGGGCCTTCGCCCCGCCGAAGAAGCACGCGGTCCCGGCGCCGAAGAACGCCGCCTGGGTGCGGTCGCCCGTCGATGCGTTCCTGCTCGCGGCTCTGGAGAAGAAGGGCCTAGCGCCCGTGGGCGACGCGGACAGGCGCATGCTGATCCGCCGCGTGCACCTCGACCTGACCGGCCTCCCGCCGACGCCCGAAGAGGCCGAAGCGTTCGTCGCGGACAGCCGCCCGGACGCGCTCGAGCGCGTTGTGGACAAGCTCCTCGCGTCGCCGCACTTCGGCGAGCGGTGGGGGCGCCACTGGCTCGACGTGGCCCGCTACGCCGAGAGCAGCGGGCGCGCGGTGAACATGAACTACCCGCACGCGTGGCGGTACCGCGACTACGTGATCGACGCGTTCAACACGGACAAGCCCTACGACCAGTTCATCAAGGAGCAGTTGGCGGGCGACCTGATGGGCGGGGCCGATCCCAAAACGAAGGCCGAGCGGCTGGTGGCCACCGGGTTCCTCGCGATCGGGGCGAAGACGCTCAACGAGAACAACGGGCTCCAGTTCGAGTTGGACATCGCCGACGAGCAGATCGACGTGACCACGCAGGCGTTCCTGGGCATCACCGCCGCGTGCGCGCGGTGCCACGACCACAAGTTCGACCCGATCCCCGCGAGGGACTACTACGCGCTGGCCGGCATCTTCCGCAGCACGGAAACCTGTTACGGCACGATCCGCTTCGTCCAGAGCAACCGCCCCTCGGCAACACTCACGCTCCCCAAAGACTGCGGCCTGCCGGCGGGCCCGACGGAGAAGCTCGCCGCGGACGAGAAAGCGAAGATCGAGAAGCAGATCGACGACCTTAACAAGCAGATCGCGGACGCGGCCGACCCGATCCGCACGCTGCTGCCGCGCGGGCAGGTGTCGCTGCTGCGGAGCAAGCTGGCGGGGTTCGACGACAACGGCGACCCGAAGCTCCTCGCGATGGGCGTGCGCGACAAGCCGGCGGGCAAAGGGGGCCCCGGGTTCGGCGGCGGCGGGTTCGGCCCGAAGGGCGGGTTCGGCGGGACCAACATCATCGCGGACAGCCCGGTGTACGAGCGCGGCGAGCCGAACAAGGCGAGTGCGACGCGCGTCCCGCGCGGCACCCTTCAGGTGATGTCCAAGACGCCCCTCAAAATCAAGAATGGTACGAGCGGGCGCCTGGAACTCGCGGAGTGGATCGCGTCGAAGGACAACGCGCTCACGGCGCGCGTGATGGCGAACCGCGTGTGGCTGCACCTGTTCGGCACCGGCATCGTGCCGACCGCCGACAACTTCGGCGCCGCGGGCACGGCGCCCACGCACCCGGAGTTGCTCGACCACCTCGCGATCTCGTTCGTGGACAACGGCTGGAGCTTGAAGAAGCTCATCAAGTCCATCGTGATGAGCCACGCGTACCAGCTCGACTCCAAGAACAGCGTGAAGAACTTCGAGGTCGATCCCGACAACGCGTACGTGTGGCGCATGGCGCCGCGGCGCCTGGACGCCGAAGCGATGCGCGACTCGATGCTCGCGGTGAGCGGTCAACTTCAGGAGAAGCCGCCGGTCGGGTCCGCGGTGGCGAAGGCCGGCGAAGGCCCGTTCGCGCAGCGCGGCGGGTTCGGTGGCGTCGCGGCCGCGATCAACGACCCCCGGAACACCCAGCGCTCGGTTTACCTACCCATCGTTCGCGACAACCTGCCCGAAGCGCTCGCGCTGTTCGACGCCCCGGACCCGAGCCTGATCAGCGCCGACCGCCCGACCACGACCGTTCCCGCTCAGGGCCTGTTCCTGCTGAACAACCCGTTCGTGATTCGCGCGGCCGAGGCCGCTGCCGACAAGCTCCTGAAGGGCACCACGACCGACACCGAGCGTATCCGGGCAGCGTACCTGAGCTTCTACGGGCGCCCGCCCACCGAGAAGGAACTGACGGGCGCCGAGAAGTTCCTGAAGGCGTACCAAGAGCAGCTGGCGAAGGACCGCGTGCCCGCGCTGCGGCGCGAGCGGGAGACGTGGAGCGCGTTCACGCAAGCGCTGTTCGCCAGCGCCGAGTTCCAGTACCGAAAGTGACTTCTCTTCGCCCTCTCCCACAACGGGAGAGGGCAAAACACGAAGGGCCGGATACCAACCCAACACAGGAACCTGTCCCATGCTCTCGCGTCGTTCGCTGCTAAAGGGCACGTCGTCCGGGTTCGGTTACCTCGCGTTCGCGGCGCTCGCCAACGAGCAGGCCGCGCGCGCTGCGGAGAGCACTTCCTCGGCCCCGAACCCGCTCAGCCCCAAGAAGGCGCACTTCCCGGCCAAAGCCAAGCGCGTGCTGTTCCTGTGCATGGACGGCGCGCCGAGCCACGTGGACACGTTCGACTACAAGCCGAAGCTGAACGAGGACGACGGTAAGGCCGCGCCCGCCCGCGCCGGGCGGTTCGGCGGCGGCAAGCTCATGGGGTCGCCGTTCAAGTTCAAACAGCACGGCAAGAGTGGCCTCTACATCTCCGAGGTGTTCCCGGAGTTGGCGAAGCAGGCCGACGAGTTGTGCGTCCTCAGCGGCATGCACTGCGACCTGCCGAACCACCCGCAGGCGTTCATCCAGATGCACTGCGGCATCTTCCAGTTCCCGCGGCCGAGCCTCGGCGCGTGGGTCACCTACGGGTTGGGCACCGAGAACGCGAACCTACCGGGGTTCATCACGCTGGCCCCGTCCGGCGGCAACGGCGGCCCGGTGAACTACGGCAGCTCGTTCCTGCCCGCAGTGTACCAGGGCACGAAGATCGGGCGCGGCGGGCCGGGCGGTGGGTTCGCCGGCCCCGGCGGGCAGCAGCAGGTCGCGAACCTCAAGAACCCGAAGCAAACGGCGCAACAGCAGCGCGTCGAACTCGACTTCCTGCAATCGCTCAACCAGAACGCGGAGGAGCAACTCGGCGGCGACGCTGGCATCGAGGGGCTCATCGGCTCTTACGAACTTGCGTTCCGCATGCAGGCCGAGATGCCGAAGCTCATGGACCTCTCGAAAGAGACCAGCGCGACGCTCAAGCTGTACGGCGCTGATGGCGGCGGAGGGGGCGGGGGCGGCGGGTTCGGCGG
>JBJSXS010000625.1:0-6148 GCA_046086545.1 Gemmata sp. | reverse complement strand
GGACGACATGGCCACCACGGGAAAGACGCTGGGTGGGGCTGCCGCGGCGCTGCGGCAGGCCGGCGAGCGTGAGACGCACGTGGCGTTCACGCACGCTGTGATGACGCCGGGCGCCGCCGAGCGGAGCCGCGCGGCCGGGTTCGGTCACGAGCTGACCACCGACAACGTCCCGAGGAAAGATGTCGCCGGCTTCGAGGCCGCACCGATTGCACCGCTCTTGGCCCGCGCCGTTCGGGAGGTGTGCGGCGCGGGAGACGCTGCGGGGTGGGCGGAACACCGGGGGTATAAGTATGAACGCGATCGACACCCGATTCCGGGACCGGGCGGACGGGGGGAAGCAACTGGGGGAGCGACTCAAGGGCCGCGAGCTACGCGCCCCGCTCGTGCTCGCGATCCCGCGCGGCGGGGTGTCCACCGGCTTGGCACTCGCCCGCGAGTTGGGGGCCGAACTGGACGTGATCCTGTCGCGCAAACTGCGCGCCCCGTTCAAGCCGGAGTACGCGATCGGGGCGATTGCCGAGGACGGGCAGGTGACGCTGAACCCCGACGCGGTCGCCGTCGCTTCGGAGGAGTACTTGGAAGAGGAGAAGCGGCACCAACTGGCCGAGATCGCGCGCCGCGCGAAGTTGTTCCGCGAGGTCCGCCCGGCAGCGCCGATAGCGGGCCGGTCGGTGATCGTCACCGACGATGGGATTGCTACCGGTTCGACCATGGTTGCCGCACTGCGATCCGCGCGCGCGCACCACCCGCACGAACTGATCATGGCAGTGCCGGTCGCGCCACCGGAACGGCTCGAGCACATGCGGCGGCTCTGCGACGAGGCCCTCTGCCTGCTCGCGCCGGTAGACTTCTACGCGGTCGGCCAGTTTTACGAGGAGTTCAATACCGTCGAGGACGAGCAGGTCGTCCGCATGCTCCGCGAAGCCGCCGTCGTGTAGCCGGGCTCGAGCAGGCAACGATGAGCCCCGCGGTTGTTGCCGGGAGCCGCTGTAGCCACGTCGCGCACGGGGCCGAAGTCAGCGTGTGCGGGACTGGGGGACGAAGGACACCGCGTTTGAGCAGGCGTCGCTCGTTATGACGTCCGAGGCTTCGCCGGCGGTGTGATGCCGCTTTAAGACCGCGAGCATGCGGTACGCGAACGGGTTTCCACGCCCAGCCCGGTTCGGCGCAGATTTCGTTCGGCTACACGTGGCTCGTGTGCAGTGTCGAACCGGCACATTCAAGCCGGTCGTGCCCACTGCCAGTGGCTTTTGATGAAAGTGTCAATAGCGGCCTTCGGAACCTCATGTCGCCGCAGCCCCGGCGGGAGTGGGCTTGCCCGTCGTCAGATGGCGGGTGAACCAGTCGCGGGCCAGTTCGGCGACCCGCTCCAGCGCGCCGGGCTCCTCGAACAAATGTGTCGCGCCGTGAGCCACAGCCAGTTGCTTAATGCATTTCAGGCGGTCGAGGGAGCGCTGGTTCAAGGCCAGGACCGGTTCGTCGTGCCCGCCGACGATCAGGAGCGTGGGGGCCCGAACGGCCGGCAGGTCGTCCCAGGCCAGGTCCGGGCGGCCGCCGCGCGACACGACTGCCGATACCCGGTGCGGGTAGCTGGCCGCCGCCATGAGTGCCGCGGCGCTGCCCGTGCTGGCCCCGAAGTAGCCAACGGGGAGCCCCGTCATTTCCGGCTCGCACGTCACCACCTCGGCGGCGGCGGCGAGTCGGTCAGCAAGGAGGGCACAGTCGAACACCTTCTCCCGGTCCTCGCCCTCCGCCTCGGTGAGCAGGTCCATGACGAGGGTGGCGAACCCGGCCCCGTTCAACACACGGGCGACGAACTGGTTGCGGGGGCTGTGCCGGCTGCTGCCACTGCCGTGGGCGAAGACCACCACCCCGCGCGGCTTGCCCGACCAGCACAACGTGCCCCGAACAGTGCCCGCGCCGACCGGGATCGCCAACTCGCGAGACTGGTCGTCCGCGCCGGTAACGTCGCGCCAGCCCTCCGACACCGCCGCGGCGAGCGCGACCTGCTCGACCTCGTCTGGCGCCAGGGCGGGAGCCGGTTCCGCGGGCAGCGTGACTTTCCCGCGGACCGTCATCACCGGGCACGTGGCCCTGCGGTTGACCACCTCGGCCACACTACCCATGACGGCCCGCCGGATCCCCGACCGGCCGTGCGTGCCCATGACGATCAAGTCCGCGTCGGATCCCCGCGCCGTGACCAGGATCACGTCCGGCGGCCAACCTTCCTCGACCCGGTAAGTGACCTGAACGGCCGGGCTCACGTCCAGCCGCCGCAGTTGGGCGAGGAGGTCGTCCGCGATCCCGTCCGGCCGGGTGCGGTCCACCGCCTCGGCCCCGCTGAAGGGCCGCGGGTAAGCCGTGAGGAGTATCAGCCGGGCGCCGTAGTCCCGGGCCAGCGCGCAGGCCAACCGGAGCGCGGGCGCGGCTTCCGCGGACAGGTCTGTCGGGTGCAGGATGGTGCGAATCGGCAGCATAACAGCCCTCCAAAAACGGGCGATGGCTCATCCCAGAGTTGTCGAGTAACTCGAACGCGCAGTCCGCTCGACTACGCTTTCGGTGCGATTTGTCGTTGAGCGATTACCGCCGCACTCCTGCTTGTACGCCTGCGAGCTACGGCAATCAGAGCGAGGTCGGCGCGCGAGCCCGAGTGGTGCTGAAGAGCGTGTACCGGACGTTGAAGAAGCGGTGACTGGGCCCGCTCGCAACGATCCAGGACTCCCTCCGCACCTACGCGGCCACCGCCACACTGCCCGCTTTACCCGTGACAAGTGGTTCAGAGCACTGAAGGGTTGCGGTGAACGTACGACACCGCGGGCAGTTTCTTCGGCACCGCCCGCGCTGGTCGCGAGCAAAGCACTGCCCGTGCCGAATCTTCTGGGGAGCGTCTCAACCCGAGCCGAAGCACCGACCCGACCACTCTGAGTTGGGTGAATTCATTCTTGCGGGAGCGTCCGGCCGGCGGCGTGAACCGTTCTCGCACACGTCTCGCGCCGACTGTGTCGCTCCCGCGCACGGGTGTCGGACGGCGGGCCGATCGGCCCAGTGATACCGCCGCCGGATCAACTGCGTTTCACGCGAGCCGGATTCGTTCGCCGTTCTCCCCTGGCGCGGTACCGCGTTTGCTCGTCACCGTCCTCAAGCCGCCGCATCTCGACAGAACGCGGATCGCCCGCGAATACCTGAGAGCGAGCCGCTGCCGGAGTCACAACCACCCCTAGTGGGAGGCGCCGATGATCGCCGAGTTCAGCATCAACCCGATGGATAGCACCCACATCAGCAAGGACCTCGCGTTTTTGGTCGAGATCCTCGATGTGTCCGGCCTGCCCTATCGGCTTGGGCCGATGGGGACGTGTGTAGAGGGCAGCTGGGATCAGGTGATGGACGCCGTGCGCCGGTGCCATCTGGCACTGGCCGCGTGGCACGAGCGGGTGGTCACGAACGTTTTCATGGACGACCGCAAGTCGCACCCCCACGCGCTGGCCGACATGGTCAGGAGCGTCGAGAAGCACCTCATCAACCGCGCCCCGGCCGTGGCCACCGAAGACCGCACGTGGGCCGAAGAGTTGTGAGAGACTCGCGGCCCCTGACCGCAGGCGCCAGTTTCAAAGTTCGAATTGCATGAGGGTGTACGATGGACCTGTTCACGCGAGCCGATCTACGCACGCTCTTGGAGGAGTGCGGGGGGCCGTGCGTTTCGCTCTACATGTCGGCGCGCCCCGGCGGATCGCAGCAAGACCCCGTCCGCTTCCGCAACCTGATCGGTCGGGCCGAGGAGCGGTTGGGCGCCCACGGGCTGCGCGCCCCGGAAGCCCGGGACTTCCTGGCCCCGCTCCAGTCCCTGGCGGCGGACGCCATGTTCTGGCCCAACCAGTGCGACGGGCTGGCCGTGTTCGCAGCCCGCGACTTCCTCCGGGTCTACCGGCTGCCTTGCCCCTTCGATGAAGAACTTGAGGTAGGCGGGCTGTTCCAGATCGCGCCACTGCTGCCGCTGCTTGCCGGCGATGGCCGGTTTTTCGTGCTGGCCCTCAGCCAGAACGCTGTCCGCCTGTTTAAGGGAACCCGTTTCACAGTCAGTCCGGTCGATTTAAAGGGCGCGCCCCGCAACATCACGGAGGCGCTGAGAACCCATGACCGGGACGAGGTGCTGACGTTCCACACGCGGCGCACCTCCGGGGGCACCTGGGGCGCGATCTTCGAGGGCCACGGCGTCGGCATCGACGACAAGAAAAATGACCTCCTGCAATACTTCCAGCAGATCGACTGCTGCCTGCACGAACTGCTACGGGAGGAACGAGCGCCGCTCGTTCTGGCCGCGGTCGATTACTTGTTGCCGATCTACCGAGAGGTCAGCGCCTACCCCCACTTGTTGGAGGAGGGTATTGTGGGCAACCCCGACCGGCTCAGCGAGAAAGATCTGCACGACCGGGCTTGGGTACTCGTAGGGTCTCACTTCCGGGAGAGCATCCGGCGCGCCGTCGGCGTCTACCAACAGGCGGCCGGGGTGGGTAAGGCTACCGCAGACTCGAAGCGGGTGATCCCGGCCGCGTATCGCGGCGAGGTGGAGACGCTCTTCGTCGCGCAGGGACAGCACCTCTGGGGTACGCTGGACCCGCTCGCGGGCGATATAGAGCTCCACGAGAAACACGAAATCGGAGATGAGGACCTGATAAACGTCGCCGCGATCCACACCCTCCGGCACGGAAACTCCGTCTTCGCGCTCCCGTTGGACGGGATGCCCGGAGGGGGGGCGCTGGCGGCGATCTACCACTTGCCGCTGCCCAAGCACGGAAGGCGCTCGTGATCGTCTTCCTGCCAGACGTACCGGACGACCGCGCAGGTAGCCGAACTGAGCGCGGACACGTTCGGGGTCGAGTACGGCCCGCACTACTTGCGGGAGTCGCTCACGAAGTGGCGGCACAACCCGAAGAAGCCGGCCCGGCGGGTCACGCAACTGAGATCCGGGGGCTGTCGCCTCGTGGCTCGCCGACGGTTACCTGGCGGCACAAAAAGTCGTGGCGGAAGGCGCGCCTGCTGCTGACCGACGAGACCGGAACGTTCCTCAACGCGACCGTGCGGCGCTCGTGATCGTTGGTCGGGCGCACACCGGTGATCGGCGGAGAAGGTGGGCACCGGAAGCAGGTGTCGGTGATCGGCGCGGTCACCGACCACCGCGCCGAGTTGGACAACTGGGTCGTCGAATACTTGGTTGAGCTTGAGTTCGACCCGAAGTTGTTGAGGGCGCTGTGGGGGCGGGCCGATACGCTATTCTCAACACACATGATTGAACAACGACAACCACCTGCGATTCAGTAGCGAAAGCGGTACTAAAAGTATAAGCCCGATGACGGGTACGTCAGATAGTGTGTGTACCATGACCCAAAGTACGACCCACCGTAGAGCGGGGCGCCGTAGGGATAAGCGTACTACTGGGTCCAGTGTCGTGAACGTTCCCAGTTACGCGGCGAGTGAGACGCCCGGCAATTCCGTCTGCCGGATGAAGCCTCTCAGCAAGTCGGGGCGATGCTTCACGGTGATCAACTCATCGACCACGTGATCCCACAGCTCGTTCTTGTTGTCGGCGGCCAGGTTCGCCAGTCGACCGTACTTCGTCCAGCCCCACACGCCTTCGTCCGGGTTCAGGTCTGGGACGTAACCCGGGAAGTCCTCGGCCACCACGCCCGGGTGATCCGCCAGCCACGCCTTGACCACCCTCGACTTCGAGTGGATCTGGTTCCGGTCCCAGACGACGGTCAACCGCCTCAGCCGCCGGTGCAGGTCGGCCAGGAACGCCACCACGTCCTCCCCGTGGGCGTTGTGGTCGAGCAGGTCGAAGTACAGCCCCGGGCGACCGGCCACCGGGCTGAGGGTGACGCAACTGATGGCACTCCACCGATCCCGCCGGTCCCAGGCATCCAGAACCGGGGTCTGACCCCTCGGGGCCAGCGTCCGGCGGACGGTCGGGGTCAGGAAGAACCCGGACTCGTCCAAGAACACCAGGTACGCCCTCCGCTCCCACGCCTGCCGGACTATGCGGGGGAACTCGTCACCGACCCACCTCGCCACCTCGCCACCTCGCCACCTCGCCACCTCGCCACCTCGCCACCTCGCCACCTCGCCACCTCGCCACCTCGCCACCTCGCCACCT
>JBJSXS010000624.1:0-4918 GCA_046086545.1 Gemmata sp. | reverse complement strand
CCCCGCTGGGGCCGGCGCGCGAACCAGCCGCGAACCGCTCAGAGCGTGATGGTGCGCCCCGTCCTCGCGCTCTCGTAGATCGCGCAGATCAGGTCCACGGCCTTCTTGCCCTCGCGCCCGTCCACCTTCGGCGCGCGGTTGTCCCGGATCGCGTCCACGAAGTCGGCCAACTGCCGCCGGTGCCCCTCGTGGCTGATCGCCTTGGGGTCGGCCGAGCCGCCGCTGGCGCCCACCTTTTGCGCGAACCGCGCCTTCACCTGCGCATCCTCAGGCGTCGGCGGGGTGAAGTCCCAGCGGAGCACGTCCTCCTGCTCGATCACCGCGGACCCCTTGTCGCCGTGGACCGCGATGGTCTTCGGGTACCCCGGGTGGACGCTCGTCGTCGCCTGGATGACGCCCAGCGCGCCGCTGGCGAACCGGATGACCGCGACCGCGGTGTCCTCGACCTCGATGCGCTCGTGCGCGAGCGTCGCGGTCAGCCCGCTCACGTGGGTCGCGTCTCCCATCATCCACAGCAGCAGATCGACGCTGTGAATCGCCTGGTTCATCAGAGCGCCGCCGCCGTCGAGCGCCTGTGTACCCTTCCACCCGCCCTCGTCGTAATAGGCCTGCGTGCGCCACCACTTGCAGGTCGTTTCGCCGAGCGTGAGGCGCCCGAACCGGCGCGCCTCGACCGCGGCCTTCAGCGCCAAGCTGGAGTCGGCGAACCGCGACGGGAAGATGGTGCACAGCTTCACGCCGGCCGCGGCGCACGCGTCGATGACGTCCTGGCACCGCGGGCCGGTGATTTCGAGCGGCTTCTCGACCACGACGTGCTTGCCCGCGCGGGCCGCGACGAGCGCCGGCTCGCGGTGCGCGCCGCTCGGGGTGTTGACGACCACCGCGTCCACCCCGGGCGCATTCACGGCCTCTTCGACGGACGCGAAGATCGGGCACGGCGGCAGCCCGGTGTCCGCGAGGAGTTTCTCCGCGCTCTCCCGGGTGCGGCTGACGAGCGCCGCGACCCGCGCGCCGGGGACCTCCTGCAGCGCGCGCACGTGGAACCGCGAAATCATCCCGCAGCCGACGATGGCGAACCCGAGCGGTGGCATGGCGTCTCCCGTGAATGGGTGTGCGGGAGATTGTAGCGGCGGTCGGGGTTTGTGCTCGTTCACAAAGCCCGGCCGCGCGGCCGGTTCTGGCGGCGCAAGAGGGCGCCCCTTGCCGCGTTCCGAACGGCCGCCGCACTCAGGCCGGGCCGCTGCACGGCGCTCGCGCGGCCGGCGCGTCAGCGCAACAGGCGCACGGCCTTCACCACGTACTGCAAGCCGCTGCCCACGGTGGCCGCCAGCATCAGCCACAGCAGCACGAGCTGCACGGGCTCCAGCACCGCGAGCGCGGCCCCCGTGCCGCCGAGCGTGGCGAGCCACCGGATCAGGAGCACGCCGATCAGCACCGCGCACTGCAGCCCCATCTTCAGCTTGCCGAACCAGTCGGCGCCGAAGTTCTTGCCGCTCGCCTCCACCATCCCGCGGAGGCCCGTCACCAGCAGCTCGCGGCACACCACCACCGTCACCATCCACGGGTTGATGCCGGCCCCCGGGACGGGCAGCAGGTAGATGAACGCGCCGCACACCAGGATCTTGTCGGTCAGCGGGTCGAGGGTGCGGCCCACGAGCGACTGCGGGCCGTACCGCCGCGCCCACCAGCCGTCGAGCCAGTCGGTCGCCGCCGCGACGAGGAACGCGACGAGGCCCGGCAGCCAGAGTTCGTACACGACGCACGCGAACAGCGCCACCGCGAGCGGGACGCGCGCGAACGACAGCACGTTCGGAACGTTCAGGAGCGGCTCGGGCGGGGCGGGAGCGGGACTGGGCACGAGTTGACCCTCGGCGGCCGAACGACGCGCGGCCGAGGGTCATTGTCGCGAGCGGGAGCGGAAATGGCCCGGGCGCGGGGCCGGTTCGCGCCCGGGCGGTCGGCGCGGGGCCGGCGGCCCCGCCGCCGAGCGACACTATTGCTTCGGCGGCGGGGCCGGTCGCACCAACTTGGTCTTATTCGCGCCCGAGTCCACCGGCGGCGGCGACCCGTTCTCCCCGTTTGCCGGCGGTTTCGACGGGGTCGAGTTGTCGCACCCCGTCGTGCCCCCGAGGAAAGCGAGCAGCGCGGTCGCGAGTAGCACGGTTCGCATTGAATCCCCTGGAATCGGATTAGGTTCGGCACCCGGGCCGGAGCCGGCCCGGGCTGAAACGGTCAGTTCAAGTTAACCACTTCGCCCCCGGCGCGAGTCGACAGCGCCGGGATTACGCCGTTGTTGCTGTAGGCGATCAGGCGCACCGCGCCGTCGCCCATCAGGAACATCGCCCCGCCCGAGTGGAAGCTCCAGTAGTGCGCGCCGTCGCACCCCACGTCCGGCTTGCCCGGCTGGAGGCCGATCTTGGTCGCCATGTTGGTCGAGTTGCACCCGTAGTTCGAGTTGAAGTAGTTGGCCGCGGCGACGTCGTTGGAAGTCATCGTGCAGTCGGCGGTGCCACGGCCGTCGTAACCGTACGCGGCGAACCACCACCCGAACTCCATGTTCGAGTTCGGCGGCCGCTCGCCCACCATGAACGTGTTGCTGGTCCCGTCCGTGATGTGTTCGAGGCGCACCTTGGACGCCAAGTACAGCACGCCGTTGTCCGCGGCAGACGCCGTTCCCGAGTTACCCAGATAGCCGGTCAGCGCCTGGTCCGCGATGCCGTAAGGCGCGCCGAGATACACGAGCGTGCCCCGCGCGTCTGCCGGGCAGGTGTACACTTTCATTTTGACCGGGCACGCGGGGTTGTACCACGTGTACCAGGTGGACCCAGCGCCCGTGGCGTACGCCTTGGCCTGGCGGTACACGTTCTCCTGTTCGATAAACGGAAGGATGTAGCCCATCCACGTCCACGACCCCTCGTACGGCGACGCCGAAGTGAACGGGGAGTTGCCCTGGGGCAACGTGCCGTAGGTGCCGTGGTAGTTGTGAAGGCCGAGACCTTGCTGCTTCAGGTTGTTCGTACACTGCGTGCGCGCGGCGGCCTCGCGCACCTTCTGGACGGCCGGCAGCAGCAGGCCGATGAGGATCGCGATGATCGCGATCACCACCAACAACTCGATCAGCGTGAACCCGCGGCGCACGAGGCGGCGCCGGACCATGAAACGAAACATCGGACACCCTCGAGCGTGACGACAAGAAAATGAAAACCAACAGGAACGGTTCGAGCCGGCCGCCGGAAACGTCGTCACACGTGCGAGCGTGGACCTTGTGCGACCGTTGAGAGAGAACGGATAAGAACGGGCGCACGTGAATGACGTGTCTACGGCCGACAACCGGGATGCTAACTGGGCATCGGTTGCCAAGCAAGAAGAATGTGAAAGATTCGTGACGCGCGGAGCGCGCGGCGCGCGAGCCGGGCACCCGGCCCGCGAACGGCTACTTCTACGGCCGCAACGGGTTGGGCCCCTTCGAGCCTTTGTCCGCACCCGAACTAAAGGGCAGCGCGAAGACGCGCCCAAGAACGGGAGATAATGAGGGTGCCGGGTGCGGCCCCTCATTATTACGGCTTGGACATGCCCACGAAACTGCCGTCGTTGTCGCGGGCGAGCGCCCACAGGAACGCGCCGACCTCGACGCTGTCGAAGAAAAACCCGACCGCGTTGACGCGCACCCGCGGCTGCCCCGCCACGGTGCGGTTCCAGGTGCGGCCCATCGTGTCGCGCACGTGCTTGCCCAGGATGATGCCCGTATCCGTCTCGGAGAGCGGCGGGTTCGCGCTCTGCTGCGCCGCGGTCAGCCCGGGGCCGCTGGTGGGCAGCCCGTCGGAGAACAGGTAGAGCGTGTCCAGGCCGGCGGCGCGCAGCCCGAACGCCTTCTCGAACGCCGCGTACATGTTCGTGTCGTCCACCGGCTTCACCTTCAGCAGCGCCGCGCTGACCCGCCCGACCGACCGCTCGCCGTCGAACGCCTGCCACTCGCCGGCCCCGAACAGCCACCGCGCCGCGCTGGAGAACACGATCACCTGATACGACTCCAGCGTGGGGATGCTGCGCATCACCTTGCACACCGTTTCGATCACCAGGGGCCACTTGGTGGGGTCCGGCGTCTGCAGGTCGCGCTTGCCCATGCTGCCGGACATGTCCACCAGGAACAGGACCCTCTTGCCGGTCATCGCGACGCCGGCGAACCGCGCCTCGCTGTCCCGCTGCAGCTTGTCGTACCGGTCGGCGAGCTTCGCCTTGTCGCCCTGGAGGTCGATGATGGTCGCGTTGGCGTCGTCGATCTTCCGGGCGAGGTCTTTGACCTGCGCGCGGGCGGTGCCGAGTTCGTCGCCGGTTTTGGCGGCCCCGGCCCTTGTCGCGGCGAGGGCCTCCGCCGCGACCTTCGCGGCGGCCGTGGCGGCCGCCAGCTCCTCGGTCGCGGCCTTCGCCGCCGCTTGCGCGGCCGCCAGCTGCGCGTCGAGGTCGCGGCGGGTGGCGAGCAGTTTGGCCTCGGCGTCGGCGAGGCCCTTGCGGGTCGCGGCGAGCCGCGCCTCCAGCGCGACGCGGTCCTCGTCCTTCGCGCGCATCAGGCGCTGGAGCGCGTCGAGCTGCGCGGCGCCGGCCGCGTCCTTCTTGGCGAGGGCGTCGATCTCGCCCTGCCGCTTCTTGAGCACCAGGTCGGCGTCGGCGAGCGCGGCGCGGGCGTCGGCCAGGTCCCGCGCGGCGGCGCCCGCCCTCTTCTCGAGTGCGGCCATGTCGCCGCGCGTCTTGTCGAGGAGCACTTGCCCGGCCCGCGTCGCGTCGCGCGCGGCCGCGAGGTCGCGCGCGGTCGCGTCGCGCGCGGCCTGCGCGGCCTTGAGTTCGTCGGCGCGCAGGCGCAGCTCGCCGTCGAGCGCCAGCTTCAGCCCCTCCATTTCGGTGAGCGCCGCGGCCAGTTTGC
>JBJSXS010000623.1:0-7202 GCA_046086545.1 Gemmata sp. | reverse complement strand
CTCGCCGCAAGAAGGACGCGGACGAGGGGCAGGGGTGAACGCCTTTGTGCAGCCCGGGGCGACGGACCGCGGCTGCACAAAGGCCCGTGCCCTCGCGCCGCCCTTCAGGTGCGGGTGTGTGGCGGTCGGGGACGGCTTCGCGTCGGGCGCGGTCGGGGTGCCGGTGGTGACCGGCTCGAAGCTCACGTAGCGGTTTCGTCGGTGTGCTTGGGGGGCGCGCCGCCCCCTGCCGCAATGGCGGCTGCCAAGGCCGCGCGTTCACTCCTGGAGGCCGCGTCACCGCAGGTGAAAAGCCGAGAAGTGTTAAGAGGGTACCGGACGAGCGCGCGCAAGCGAGCGGCGCGGCCCGCTCACACGCCCGCGTTCTCTTCGAGCTTCCCCAGCCGCCACGCGCGGCGCTCGGCCCATTGCCAGAACAGTTGTGCCAGAACCACCAGCACCGCGGTTGTCGCGAGCAGCGTGAGCGCCAGTTCGCCCTTCGACCAGTCGGACAGCGGCCCCCGGAGCTTTTCGGGCACGTCGTCCCCCGTCAGCGCGCGGCGCATCCCTTCGAGCCAGTAGGTCGTGGGCAGGCTCATGCTGACCCACTGGACCCAGGCCATGCTCCCCTTGAAGACCGACAGCGGGAACACGACGCCGCTGAGCAGGTACACGATGCCCGCGATGCCCTCGCTCAGAAACATGCCGTTGCGCGACATGTTCAGGCACGCGGCCGCGAGCAGCATCCCGCACGCCCACAGCATCGCCGCGCCGATGGCGAGGTACACCAGCAGCCACCGCACATCCACTGTGACCGCGGTGCGAAGTTGCGCGAACAGGAGCAACCCGACCGTGAGGTTCAGCACCCCGCCGGTGGTGCCCTCTAGCGCCCGGGACGCGCCGCGGCCCAGGAAGTACGTCTGGAACTGCGCCGGGCTGATGTAGATGTACTTCAGCATGCGGTAGTGCTCGCGGTCCCGCACCACCGCGTAGCTCAGCCCGAACATGACGGTTCCAACAAGGCCGTAGCAGGCGTTGGACACGTACATGTAGGGCAGAAACTCGACCGGCACGCGGCGGCCCACCCCGCCGGTCGCGTGGCTGGCCGCGTAGAACATGCACACCAGCATGAGCGACCCGCACACCGGCTTCACCAGCATGTACAGGGCGAACAGCCACGGGCTGGCCCAGTTCGTTTCGAGTTGCCAGCCGAGCCACGCGGCCAGACGAAGGGTGCGGAGGTGCGCGAGCATGAGCAAATTGTATTCCGCGGGCGTTGCGCAGTGGGCAGTGCAGAACGGGCACGAAGAACCAGTAGCGGACCTCGGTTCCTGTCTTCGCCGCCCATCGTTTACTTGATCTCCCCGCTGTGGCCCTGGATGTCGCCCACCGGTTCGGCGCGGCCGCCGAGGTGCTTGGCGAGGAACCGCTCGGTGATCGCGAAGAAGTGCAGCCGGTTCTCGGGCCGCTGGAACCCGTGGCCCTCGTCGGGGTACAGCACGTACTCCACCGGCGCGCCGTTCTTGCGCATCGCGTCAACGATCTGGTCGCTCTCCGACACCTTCACCCGCGGGTCGTTCTTGCCCTGGCCGATGAGCAGCGGTTTCGTGATGTAGCTCACCTTCGACAGCGGCGACCGCTCCTTCAGGGACTCCTCGTCCGTCTCGATGTCGCCGACGCGCTTGTTGAACATCATCTTCGCGGGCGCCCGGTACGGCGGGACCGTCTTCAGCAGGGTGGCGATGTTGCTCGGCCCGGCGATGTCCACCCCGCACGCGAACTCCTCGGGCGTGATCGTGAGGCCGACGAGCGTCGCGTACCCGCCGTAGCTCCCGCCCATGATCGCGACCTTCTTCGGGTCGGCGACGCCCTGCTTGACGATCCACTCTTTCGCGTCGATCAAGTCCTGGTGCATCTTCCCGGCCCACCCCTTGCACGCGAACGCCGTCGAACGGCGTGAGGTCGCGCGTCTTGCCGGTCGCCAGTTCGGTGGCGAACAGGTGGAAGTTCTCGTCCCCGCCCTTGTCCTGCAGGTACAGCAGGTGCCTGCCGTCGTGCGCCCAGAAGTACTGCCGGATGCCGCGCTTCTCGTCGCTGGTGACGGCCTTGTCGTCGCCCGCCCCGGCCTTCGGCGGGTGGCTCCGCCCCCACACCTGAAGCACGTTCTTCTTGTCGGGGGCGAGGTACGCGAGGTGCTTGCCGCCGGGCGCGATCTGCGGCCCGGCCTTGTCCGGGTTCCCGAACAGCACCTCGCGCGGGATCAGCGGCGGCGGCTCGGCGGGCACCGTCATGGCGAAGAGCGCGGCGCGGAACATCAGGGTTGCTCCTGCGTCAGACGTGGGACGCGGGGGGAATTGTATCGCGACGGAGCCGCCCGCGCCTTCGCGAGGCCCCGCCCGCCCAACTCGCGAAGCCGGGAGCGGCTAGTTCGCGCGCTCGGCCACCAGCATTTCGCCCTCGCTGTCGAGGTACCACTCCGCGGTGGTGCGCGACCGCAACTTCAGGAACAGGTCGTCGCCCACCTGCATCGTGTGCCCCGGGGCGAACCGGTGCCCGGAGGTGCGCAGGTACGCCAGCGCGTTGCCGAACAGCTCGAACGTGAACCGGGCGGACTGGTGGTCCGCGGCGCGCAGGGCGAGGTCCGGCAGCCCGAACCGGTGGCACCCGTAGGTGCGCATCCACACGCCCTCCTGCCCTTCCACTTCGAGCTTCACGAACCCGCAGTAGATGAGCGGCAGCGGCAGCCCGCGGAGCGCCGCGAGCATGTTCCCTTCGTCCTCTTCGTGCGGCATCAGCACCGGGGCCGGGACCGCGGTCCGCGCGTTCTCGTTGAGGGTAAAGACCGCGCCGAACATCACCAGCACCCCCGCGACGGCCGCGAGCGCGACGTACTGCTCCAGCGGATCGGTCTCGTACCCCGCGTAGTACAGCATGACGTGCGTCTGGTGCCGGTACGCGATCTCCTTGAACTGCGGATCGAAGTGCGCCGGCTGCACGCACGCGCGCACCGCGTCCGCGGGCATCGGGGTCGGGAACGCCACCAGCTTGATGACGTGGCGCTCCCACGCGACCAGGCCCATAATGGACGGCTCGAGGTCGCCGTGCTTCCCGCCCGGCGGCACGCTGTACAGCTCGACCGTGGCCTGCGCGAGTTCGGGGTGGTAGTCGCGAACCGCGACCTGCAGCCCGTCGGCCGGCAGATCGAGGGGAATGTCGAACAGGCACTGCAAGCCCACCGGATCGGTCAGGCGCGGGTTCGCGACCGGCGGCCCGCCGGGGCGCGGCGTGCCCTTCCCGAAGAACCGGTCTAACACGTCGTCCGCCATCGAAGACCCTCTCCCACGCCGCCGCCCCACGCCCGGCCGCCCCTTGCAGAGGGGCCGCGCGTGGGGCGGCCTTTCGATCCGGTTTCTCGTTCCCCCGCGCGCACGCAGCGCCTATCATATCCCTTCGCTTCGCTCCCACTTACTCACCTGCGTTTCGCAAAGGGAACTCGTCATGTTGAACCGCGGTAACCTCTCCCGCCGGGGGTTCATGAACCGGTCGGTCGGCGCGCTGGTCGCCGCCGGGCTGCCCGCGTGGCACGCCCGCAACCAGTTCGGCGTCATGGCCCGCGGCCAAGAGGGCAAGGCCGGCGCCAACGGCAAGATCAACATCGGCGTCATCGGCGTGGGCCCCGGCCCGCGGCGCTCCAACGCGCTGTACGGCGAGGCCAAGCGGTTCAAGGACAAGGTGAACTTCACGATGGTGTGCGACGTGGACGGCCGGCACGTCGACCACGCGGTCAAGCAGTACAAGGGCGACGGCTACCAGGTGAAGGGCACAAAGGACTTCCGCGAACTCGTCACCAGCAAGGACGTGGACGCGGTCATCGTGGCGACCCCGGACCACTGGCACGCGATCATCGCCATCGCCGCGATGCGGGCCGGCAAGGACGTGTACTGCGAGAAGCCGCTGACGCTGACCATCGAGGAGGCGCTGGCGATGAAGAAGGTGACGGGCGAGACCAAGCGCGTCCTCCAGACCGGCAGCCAGCAGCGCTCGGAAATGGGCGGCAAGTTCCGCCTCGCGACCGAACTGGTTCGCGCCGGCCGCGTCGGCAAGATCGAAACCATCGAGTGCCGCATCGGCGAGAACCCGGTGAGCGGGCCGATCAAGGAGGCGGAGCCGCCCAAGGAACTGGACTGGGACATGTGGCTCGGGCCGACCCCGAAGGTGCCGTACCGCCAAGAGGCGAACAAGACGAACTGCCACTACGAGTTCCGCTGGTGGTACGAGTACAGCGGCGGGAAGATGACGGACTGGGGCGCGCACCACATCGACATCGCGCAGTGGATGCTCGGCATGGACGGCAGCGGCCCGACCCAGACCGAGGTGGCCGACGCCGCGAAGCCCTACGACAAGGGCGACGGGTACAACTGCCACAAGACCTTCAAGGTGATCCACACCTACAAGGGCGGTGCCAAGGTCGAGGTGAGCCACGGCGCCGGCAGCACCGTGAAGGGCATGGTGGACACGAACGGCAACCCGCGCAAGGGCGACCTGACCGGCGGCGAGAACGGTGTGCTGGTGAAGGGCGACAAGGGCACGCTGTTCGTCAGCCGCGGGCTCCTGCTGGCGAGCGACAAGGCGGTCTTCGCCGAGCTGAAGGACGCGGACCGGCCGAAGCTCTACCCGACCGTGCCGCAGACGCACATGGGCAACTTCCTGGACTGCGTGAAGTCCCGCGAGACGCCGATCTGCGGCGTGGAAGTCGGCGCCGGCTCGGTGATCGTGTGCCACGTCGGCACGATCGCGCTGCGCACCGGGATGAAGCTCAACTGGAACCCGACCAGCAACACGTTCGACTCCGCCGACGCGAACAAGCACCTGTCCCGCGAGCGCCGCGGCGGGTGGAAGATCAGCTGACCCCGACGCGGCCTGTCGGGCCGCCCGCTCCCGGACCCGTGGCGCCTGGCGCCGCGGGTCCTTTCGTCCCCTGCGGGACAAAAGCTGCCCCTCGACAACGGCGATGATCGAGGTTCGCCCTCACAGCGCGTCGGAGGGCGGGAACATCGAGCGCAAGAGGCGCGTGGACAGGTCGAACTCCGGGGTGAACCCGAGTTCCACCATCGCCACGGCGCTGACGCGCACGTGCATCGCCTTCACCGGGCCGATGGGCTGGCCGTCGATGAACCCGCGGATCGGGCGCTTGCCGTTGAAGTCCAGGCTCGTCAGCGACACGTGCGACGTTTCCGGCAGCGCCACCGGCTTCCAGAACCGCGGGCGGAACACGTTCGAGCCCGCGAGCGTGAACACCGGCGCCGTCAGCGGCACGGACGTCGCGCCCATCGCGCGGGCGTAGGCGCTCGACCCGGCGGGCGTCGCCACGAGCAGCCCGTCGCCGACCACGCGCGGCACCTGCGTGTGCCCGTCCACGTCGATCTTGAGCCACGCGGCCTGACCGCTGTCCCGCTCCACCCACGCGTCCGCGAACGCGAGCGACTGCACCCGCTTGCCGTCGGGCAGCTCGGCGTCCACGCGGATCATCGGCATCCGGTACGTCACCATTTCCGCGCCGACCAGTTCCGGCGCCAGGTGCTCGTTCATCAGGAACCCGAGCGTGCCCGCGTTCAGCCCGAGGAACGGGAGCCGCAGCCGCCAGTGGTCGCGGATCGCTTGCAGCATCGTGCCGTCGCCGCCGAGTACCAGGATGTGCGTGGGTTCCGGGGCTTCGAGCTTGCGGAACGGCTCCGCGAGCCGCAGCGCCTTCTCGCTCTTGTCGGCCGTGACGATCTTCAGGCGCACGCCTTCGAGCCGCACGCGGGTCTCGCGCGGCACCGTCAAGCCGGTGAACAGGCGGTACCGGCGGATGTACTCCGCCACGTCGTCGGTCACGTCGGGCTTCGGCCTGCCGCCCTGGAACACGCGCAGCCGGATGTCCTCGGTGGCGACGTGCCCGTCCGCCGCGACGAGCTGGTGGACGGGCGGGAGGTCGCGCGGGTCCGGCGGCGCGTCCGGGCCGTGCAGCACGATGAAGCGGCAGTTCTTCCAGGCGTCCTCGCCCAGCTCCCACTTGTGGTGAATGGCCGAGGCGCCGTCGCGCCCGCCGGCGACGAACTCGGCCGGGATCACGTGCCACACCTCGCCGCGGTCCGCGAACAGGTCGTCGAACGAGAAGTGCGGGGTGAACACCGCGTCGTCCAGGTCCGACAGGTCCACCGACACGCCGGGCATGTCGCGGAACGCGAGATCGGCCATCACCGCGCGGTGGATCGGCTTGGCGTGTTCGGTCTCCGGGGTGTGGCACCGCGGCCCGGCCGGGCGCACGATCACCTCCTCGAACCCGCGGTCGCGGAGCAGTTGCGCGACCCGCCGGTGGTACGTGGTGGGCGGGTCGAAGCTGCCGGTGAACACCGCGACCCTGCGGGCCGGGCGGGCGCGGGCCGCGCCCTCGCCGTCGGCGCGGCGGGCCGCGCGCGCCGCGACGGTCGCGGCGGCGTCGAGCAGCGGGAACACGAGCACCGCGCCGAGGCCGTCGGACGAGAACGCCCCGCCCCGCGAGGTCGGGAGGAAGCACACGTCGCTCTCCCCGTTCGCCTCGCCCGGCTCCGGGCGCGGGTGCCGCACGGGCGTGATGCGGAGCGTGGGCGACAGCGGCAGCGGCGGGGGCGCGAGCGGCCGCTCGAGCACCTTGGCCGCGGTGCCGGGACGCAGCCGGTCCGCGACGTACAGCCCGGCGCGCGCGACCGTGCCCTCGACCAGCACCGCGAGGCCCAGCTCGACGGCCCGCGCGACGAACCCGGCGACGGCCGCGACGTCCGCCCCGCCCACCGCGCCGAACGCGCCCATCGGGTCGTCGGTCAGGTCCGTCTGGGCCAGCACGCGCGCCGCCGCGGCCGCGCTGCCGGCCCCGAGTGCGTCGGCGGCGACCACCTTCATCCCGTCGTCGCGCGCCTGCTCGGCTTCCTGCCGGCCGACCGCGAACGCGGCGCGGAACGTGTCGGCCGTCCGCGCCGCGCTCGCGCCGTCCTGCGCCTTGCGGTTCCGGTAGTGCGCCGACTCCGACAGGGCGTCGGCCCGCGACCCCACGTCCACCACCCGGTAGTCGGCGTGAACCGACTTCGCGACGACCGCGGTCGCGCTCACGCCCGCGGCGGTGTGGTGGATCGCGGCGCCCACGTGGCCGTCGGCGTCCGGCCCGTGGTCGGCCGCGAACAGCACCAGCCGCCGCGGGGCCGTGA
>JBJSXS010000622.1:0-11397 GCA_046086545.1 Gemmata sp. | reverse complement strand
TACGCCGTCCTGCCGGCGGCCACGTAGGCGATCGCGGGGTCGTGCGCGAGGCCGGCCGCGAGGAAGTGCGTCGGATCGATAACGCGCGGGCGCGCCATCGACCGGCGCACCTGTGCCGGGGTAAGGTGGCGGTACTCGGGCCACGGGGTCGCGAGCACGCCCACGTCGGCGCCGCTCAGGGCCGCCTCAGCGGTGGGGGCCATCTCGACGCCCTCAAGCTCTTCGGCGCCGCCCTTCACCGCCGGGTCGTGCGCCCGAACCTTGACGCCGCGGGACATGAGCCACTTGCACAGCTCAACCGACCCGGAGCGGCGCAGCGTGTCGGTGCCCGGCTTGTACGTGAGGCCGAGCACCGCGACGGTCGCACCCGCCGGCACGCTCGACAGCTGATCGCGGAGCCAGTTCTTCTGGCACTCGTTGCTCTCGCGCACGCCTTTGAACAGGTGCGCCGGGCGCCCGTTTCGGCCCGCAATTTCGAGCAGGAAGCCGACGTCGCGGGCCAGCGTGCCGCCGGCGAAAGCGCTGCCGGGCGAGAGGTACGCTTTCGGCCCGATGCGCTGCTCGCTCTTGAGGCCGCGCTCGACCTCCTTCGCGTCTGCGCCCACGAGTTCGCAGATGCGGGCCAGTTCGTTGATGAACGCGACCGACGTGGCGAGGAACGCGTTGACCGCGTGCTTGGTCATCTCCGCGGACGCGACCGACATCCACACGCGGTCGCCGCCGAACGGCGCGAGCAGTTCCGTGAGCTTCGCCTTGTCGGCCGGGTCGCAGCCGATGACCACGCGGTCCGGCTTGCGGAAGCAGTCGAGCGCCTGCCCGAGCCGCAGGTTCTCGGGCGAACACGCGACGTGAACCCCGCGGTCGGCCCAATCCGCCGCCAGTTTCGCCCCGAAGCCCACGGGAACCTGCGACGAGATTAGGACTCGCGTACCGGCTTTCAGGTGCGGAGCGATGTCGTCGAGGCGGTCGCGTACCCACTGGACGTCGGCGCTGTCGCTCGCGTCCACGGGGGTGTCGAAGCACACCCACACCACCTCGGCGTCGGGCACCGCGTCGGCCGCGTCGGCGCTGAACCGGAGCCGCCCCGCCTGCTGCTGTTCGGCGAGGAGCGCCGCGAGGCCCGGTTCGTCCACTGGCGGCTTGTTCGCACTCAAAGTGGCGACGGTAGCGGGGTCCGGGTCGAGGCCGACCACGGTGTGGCCGCCGTCTGCGAGGCACGCCGCGGTCACGCTGCCGAGGTGCCACAGGCCGTACACGGTGACGCGCATGAACGCTCCCAGAATTGGCGAACCCCGCCCGCACAAGCGGGGCTGGCTCACGAAACGAACGCCCGCACCCGCGGCTCGACCGACTACGCCGCCCTGCGCGACTCCAGCACCCACGGGTTCGCGCGGAGGTAATCGAGCGTGCGGACGACGGCGTCGCGGATGCTCAGCTTCTGCGTCCAGCCGAACGACCTGAGCTTCTTCGTGTCCAGGAAAATGAACGGGCTGTCGCCGATCCACCCGCGCGCGCCGCCGGTGTGCTTCACCTGGGGCTTCAGCCCGAGGCGGTCGCAGATCCACCCGAGCGAGTTGTCCACCTGGCAGTACTCGTCCGCGCCGAGGTTCACCACGTTCACCGGCTCGGTCGCCTTTTCCACCACGGTGAAGATCGCGTCGATACAGTCCTGAACGTACAGGTAACTCTTCCGCTGTTTGCCGTCGCCCAGCACTTCGATCGTGTGCGGGTTGGCGAGCAGTTTCGCGTAGAAGTCGAACACGTGGCCGTGCGTGTACCGCTCGCCCAGGATCGACACGAACCGGAAGATGAACGCCTGGAACCCGAACCCGGTCGCGTAGGCGGAAATCAAGCCCTCGCCCGCGACCTTGCTCGCCGCGTACAGGCTGGTCTGGATCGGGAACGGCGCGTTCTCCGGGGTCGGGAACACGTCTGCTTCGCCGTACACCGAACCGGTGGACGAGAACCCGATCCGCTTCACCCCGTTGAGGCGCATCGCCTCCAGCACGTTGAAGGTGGCGATGGTGTTCTGTTGCAGGTCGCGGTCCGGGTGGCTGGTGCCGAACCGCACGTCCGCGTTGGCCGCGAGGTGAAAGACGAAGTCGTGTCCCGCGACGGCGCGGGTCAGCGCCGCCTTGTCGAGCAGGTCGCCCTCGACGAGCGCGAAGCGCGCGCACTTCTGGGCCGCGGCGAGGAACGGCCGCTGCCCGGTGCTGAAGTTGTCGAACGCGGTCACGTGGTGCCCGGCCGCGAGCAGCCGGTCCACAAGGTTCGAGCCGATGAACCCGGCCCCGCCGGTAACGAGGTAACGCATCTGCAGCTTGTCCTGTGAGTGAATTGGTCCGTGTGGGCCCTGCGCGTCAGGCCGCGGCGCGTGCGCCCAGCGCCTTGGGCGCCCGCGCGCGGGGCTTGAGGGTCAGCCCGATGACCAGGTTGCACCAGGTCGCGGGGATGTACCGGAACGGGAAGAAGCGGCGGTGCTCGACCGTGAAGTACGGGGCGAGTTCGTCCAGAATTTCGTGGGGCCGGTTCACGTGCTCGCGCTCGATGAACCACTTGTACGGCTGCTTGTACCGCTTCTCGAAGATGCGCTGCGCGGAGATGCGGCGTGCCATCGTGTACGCCAGACTGCCCTCACACGGGATCACGATCGAGAACACCCCGCGCGACTTGTCGCACAGCCGGTACATCTCGCGCGCGGTCTCGGGCAGGTTCGGCAGGTGCTCGAGGACGTGGATCGCCAGGATGCGGTCGAAGTACCCGTCCGGGTGCGGGAGCCGCGCCTGGCAGTCGCCGGTCACCGTCTGCACGTTCGGGAACCGCTCGCGGATCGCCGCGCTCATGTTCTCGCGCAACTCGAGCGCGTGGTACGCGGACTCCTGTTCGGGCGTCAGCTTCTCGTACTTCAGGTGCTCGCCGATGCCCGCGCCGATCTCCAGGGTGCGCGAGAACGCGGCCGGCGCGTGGGTCACCGGGTACGAGTGGTTGAACCTGTCGATCACCCCGAACTTGTTGGGCAGCACCTCGTGCCAGTGCTTCATGAAGTCGTCGCTGATCCGCTGTTGCTCCGGGGTGAGCGGCGGGAACGTCTTCGGCCACTTGGCGGACATGGTGCGTCTCCTCCGTGCACGTGTTGCGGCGGGCAAAGGTGCGGGCCTGCGCGGCTGCCGTCACCAGCCCCGCCCGATCCCGGCGGCCCGCCCCGTATGCCGCCCGCTCCGAGCGTCGGTCACACCCGCGGGGCGGTCGCCGGGAGGCCCGCGCGGCGCCCGGCGAACCGGATGCGGAACAGGTCCTTCAGGTTCTTCCAGTTGCCCGACACGAGCCTCAACCGGGTGTCGCCGTCGTCCTGCCACGCGACCCCGACTTCCCTGATCCGGTACCCGGCGCGGAGCGCGAGCGACAGGATCTCCACGTCGAACATGTACCCGTCGATGCGCTGCCGGGAGAAGATCTCGCGCGCCACCTCGGCGCGAAAGAACTTGAACCCGCACTGCGTGTCCTTGATGCCGTACAGCCCGATGAGGGGCCGCATCAGCATCCCGAACCCCTTCGACCCGAGCCGCCGGTACCACTTCTGCGACCGGCGAATGTCGGACCCGTCCACGCCCCGCGAGCCGATCACGATGTCGTAATCCTGCTCGAACCAGGGCAGCACCTTCTCGATCTCGTTGATCGTCACCTTGTAGTCGGCGTCGAGGAACCCGATCAGCTCGCCGGTGGCGGCGAGCACGCCCTCGCGCACCCCGCGGCCCTTCCCGCGGCGCTCCGGCGAACCCATCACCTTCACCGGCACCTCGCTCACCAGGGCGGCCGCGGCCTCACGGGTGCCGTCGGTGCCGTCGGCCGCGACGAGCAGCTCGTAGCTCGTGCCCCGCGGCTCCAGGTAGTCCCGGATCGCGCGCAGGGTGCGCTGGATCGTCGCCACCTCGTTGAACGCGGGGATCACAAGACTCAGTTGGGGCGTACTCATCGTGCCACTACTCCTGTCGCAAAGCGGCCGGCTACCGGGCCGGCTCGAAGCCGACGAACCGGAGGTGCGCACCGACAGCGCGGCCGTCCGGCGGCGGCAGCGTTAGCGTGTTCGAAAATCGGCACTCGATGCGCCGCGCTCGGACCGACGGCCCGCCCGGGGCGCGCAGCTCGAACTCGCCGGTGCCCACCTGCTTTTTCGCGACCTCGGCCCCGTCCAGCACGAGCGTCACTTCCGTGCGGTGGTCGGGGGTGCCGGCGACCTCGGGGATCATCCCGCGGACCACCGCGTCGGCCCCCGGCCCGGTTTGCCACACGAGTGCCGCGAACGCGCCGGCGCACCACCCGTCGAGCGAGATGCCGGCGTGTTCGAGCATCGGGTGGTCCAGGTCGTCCGGGAACTTGGTGAGTCGCTCCGGCGGCCGAGAGCGCTCGCCCTGCGGCTCGAACCCGACGGACTTCAGGTGCGCGACGGCCCGGCGCCCGTCGGGCGCGGGCAACTCTTGGTCGTCGGAGAACCGCACCTCGACCCACCGCGGCCCCACCGCCGCCCCGGTCGGGGCGGTCCCGGCCGGCGCGCGGAGTTCGAACTTGCCCGGCCCGAGGGTCCGCTTCAGCACCGGGGCGCCGTCCACCCGGACCACGATCTCGGTGTGAAACCCGTAAGCCCCTGGTATTCCGGGCACCATCCCGCGAAGGACCACCTCATGCCCCGGTTCCGGTTGCGTGAGGCGCAGCTTGAACTCCTTCCCGACCCACCCTTCCTCGTACAGGCCCGAGTATTCGAGGTGCGGGTGGGCCAGGTCGTCGGGAAATTTTGAGATCTGCTGCGGGGGCCGGAACGCGGCGTATTCCTCTTCGGACAGCACCGACAGGTCCCGCAGGTGCCCGGTGAGCATCCGCCGGTCGCGCGGCAGTTCGGCCCCCCACAGGCGCTCGGCGGCGGCGAGCCTATTCGCATTGCGGACGGGGTGGCCGAAGTCGAGCGCCAGGTAGTGCCCGGCGCCGGCCGCCTGAGTCGCGAGCGGGGGCGACACGAGCCGGGCCGAGCCGGAGCCAACCGCACCGACCGCAACGCACCGGTCGCCCACGACCTTGACGGGCGCCAGGTTGCGGGCCAGCGGGTCTTGCTTGGACGAGGCGGTGTAGTTCATCAGGACGCGCACCTGCGGTGACGGGTTGAGCACGTCGAGTACCATCGCGTGCCCGACCCCGGCCATTGTCCGCTTGCGGAACACGTTGTCGGCCTCGATCGCGTGGTACGCGATTTCCGCCGGGGTGCTCTTGCCCAAAAAATGTTGCCGCGCCCCTGTCGCGTGAGTGAACACTGCGAAGTTGCTCACCTCGGGCAGCGGCACGCACAGCACTGCCGTGCCGGTCTCCGGGTACCGGTGCCGGTTCAGCACCGACAGCCCGCCGGTCGTGGCGACCACCAGCGCCCGGGTCGGATCGGCGGGCCGGTCCGGCTCCGCGCTGATCACCCGGTGCAGCAGTTCCCCGGTGCGGGGATCGCGAATCGTCGGCCCGCCGGCCCCGAAGGCCTCGCCGTACCCTGCGTTCAACGCGCCGAGCGGCCCGCGCCACTCCGCGCGGTGGCTGAGCAACGGACTGCGCTGGCTGATGGACGGCAGGTCCATGAGCATGTTGTTGAACGGATTCACCCCGAGGTAACCGGTCGGGCGCCCCCGCACCTCGGCCGCGAGGAGCTTCTGAAGGACCAAATTGTGGGTCGCCACTAGCACCTGATCGACCGCCCCCGCAGCGGTACGGTGGGCGTACTCGGCGCGGAACGCGGTCAGGCTCTTTCGTGCAGACACCACCGGAAGATCGACCCGCTGCTCCCGCCCGCGGCTCTGGTCCAGGTACCAGTACTGCACCCGCGCGTTCAGCCCGGCGACCCCGCACAGCACCATCCCAGCCGCCGCGAACGCAGCCACGCTGCGGCGCGAGACGACCCAACCGGCGACGGCGGCCCACAGGAACGGCTGTGCAAACATGATCACCTTGAACAACCCGAACGCGGCCCCGTTCACGAACAGCGAGGCGCCGAGCGCCCCCGCGACCGCCAGCGCCGCCGCGTCTGCCCGGCCGCGCCGCAGCCCGACCACCGTCGGTACCACCATCGCCCCTAACAGCACGAGCCCCAGAACGATGCCGAAGTTCTGGAACGCGAGCGACTCGGGGCCGGCCACCGGAAGCACCCCCCACGCCATCGCCGGCCCGCGTGGGGTCAGCGCGTGCGGGAAGAGCTCCTTCAACCACAGTTCCGTCTTGCTCCCCTGCCGTTGCTGTTGGACTATGAACGTAGCGCACCCGTAAAGGTACAAGGGCAACATTGCCCCCATAACGGCGATCGCCCCGGCCGCGTGCGCGAGGTGGCGGCGGTCGAGCCGGCGCCGCAGCAGGTCACGAAGCCCGAGCAGGACGCACGCGCCCACCAGCACGGGCGTCACCTCGGGGTAGAACACGATCTGCCCTGCGAACGCCACACCGCACGCTCCCGCCCGCCGCGCCAGCACCGCGCCGGACAGGCGCCGGCACCGTGCCGTCACGAGTGCCAAGGACGCGCACAGCAGGGCCAGACCGCTGACCTGCCCGATGAGCTGGTGAATCACCCCGTAACTGGTTGCTGCCGAAACCGCGAGCAATGTGACGGCGAGCACCCCCGCCCGGCGCCGGCGCCAGGTGGCTACCGCCAGCCCCCCTGCCGCCGCGATCAGCGACAGGTGCAGCGCGATCAGGGTTGGCATGAACACCTGTTGCGCCGTTGCGCAGGTCCAGGTCGAGACCGACGCGACCAGCAACTCAGAGCCTGGGCGCACCTCGAGCAGGATGAACGAGAAGAACGCGTATGACTGATCGCGTGCGCCCCGCGCGCTCACGTCAGCGAGCTCGGGCACGTGGTTGTAGCCGTGGTCCCGGTATCCGGAAGCGATCAGGCAGTAGTTGGCCATGTCGTCGTTGCCGTTGGCCACCCAGTCGAACCCGTACTGAAACATCGGCCACCCGACCAACCCGAAGGCGCACACCAGCGCCGCCACGAACGCCCGCGAGCGCGTCCACAGCCGCCGCCCGAGCGCCGCCGTCGGCCGGGTGCGCCACAGCAGCCCAAGCGCCGCAAGAAAGAGCGTGGTCCCGACTGGCACTGCCGTGTGCTTCGCCGGCAGCCCCAAGCGGATAAGGATGTAGGTGTTAACTGTAAGAGTCGCGAACCCGACCGTCGGGGCCAACAGGAGGGTGGACACGGACCACCGATGCCGGCCCAGTTTAAGAACGGCGAGGCCGATCACCGACCAAAACAGGAACAACAGCCACGTCAGCAGAACGGCCATGCCTGACCCTCTCATGCGGCCCGCGCATCATGCGCCCCGCGCTGCGCTTCTCGCTATCGGCGGCCCGTCGCCCAATTTCACTCGCCGCGACGCCGGAACACCGAGAACTCATAGCGGCACAGGGTAATAGCGAATCTGGCGGATTCCCGCAAGGCGACCCTCGCCGGCTCGCGCGTCACGCACTTTGAATCCCCGGGGGCGTTCGCGGTACAATCCGCCATAACTTCACCTGGGGGCCGACACCGTGGCAGACCGCGCCGCTCTTCTCATCGCCGTCGAAACGTTCTTCGAGGCCGGGCCGGTGGTGCAGTACGCTGCCGCCGACTGCGCGGAGCTGATGCGAGCGCTGCCGGCCGCCGGGTACGCGCAGGACAAATGCACGCTGCTCGCGGCACACCGCACCACAAAAGCGGTCATCGAGGCCACCCTCAAGCGCCTGCCCAAGCTCCTCGGCGACGCCGGGTCGCTACTCGTGCTGGTTGTGTCCCGCGGGTTCAACGTGAAGGGACGCGGGTACATCGCGTGCGCGGACACCATCGCCCCGGACCCGCTCGAAACCGCACTGCCCGTGGCCGACCTGTTCGCGGCCCTCGGCAAATTGAAGGCGAAGGAGATCACCGTTCTGCTTGACCTCGACCCGCTCATCCTCGGTGACGGCAAGCTCATGCACCCCGGTCCGGACGCCGCGGAACTCGAAAGCATCCTGGAGAAGTCGCCCAAGTGTGCGGCACTCGTCTCGTGCTCCGAGGGCGAGCGGTCGTTCGAGTCCGGCCAACTGCGGCACGGCATCTGGCGGCACCATCTGATCGAGGCTTTCACAGGCAAGGCTCGCGCGGGCGCCACGAAAGACGGGTCGCTCTCCGCGGCGGAGCTGCACGAGTTCCTCGCGGACGCCGTGCCGCGAACGCTCCGCCGCACCTACGAAACGCAACAGGAGCAAACGCCCGCACTCTACGGCGAGGCGAACGCGGGCGCGGTGGTCGCGGACCTGTCGAGGCTGCTCGGCCCCGGCAGCGACCTGCTCGACCCGACACGCATGAAGCGCGTGGTGTTTCGCACCGAGAGCCGGGCCGATGTCAAGAACCTGAGCGGGTACCGCAAGGGCCAACCGGTGCCGGATCGCGCCAACGAGTGGGCGCGGAAACACGTCAACCGCATCGCGGCCCAGGACATCAAACTGGATTTGGACAGCACCTTCGACATGGTGCGCGAGACGTTTGGCTACAAACGGAAGAGTCTGGACGTCTCGGCCGAGCGCGACGGCCTAGGGTACATCCGCACGCCCGACTTCGAGTACACGGTTACCGTCAGCGTGAGCCAAGAAGACCCGTCGGAGGTCATCTGGCGCCGCGAGGTGAGCCGCCTCTCCGGTCCGGAGTTCGTGCGCGGCGAGCCGTTCCGCGACGTGTTCGGAACGATGTTCGACCGCCTCGTGTTTGAGTTCGCGCAACCGGTTGATGTGGCAGACTTTGTGGACCGCATCGAGGACGCCCCGCCGGAGGGGGTAATGGTGAGCGTCGCCAGCGACTCGGGGGCCGCTGTGGTCGCACTCGCGGGCTTCTCTGGGAGGATCAGCGTAACGCGCGACGCGCTCACCATCGAGGGCCGGGCGGGCAACCCGTCGAGCCTGATGGAGCAGTTCCTGGTGTTCATCCGCAAATTCGGCGCGCTCGGCGAACCGAGGGCGATCACCGCCGGCGGGTGAACGAGCCCTCACTCCGTCTTGCGGTGGTACCTGACGAGCGGGCCGGCGGTCGGCTCGAAAGCGAGGGGCCGGATGCTCTCCACGTACTCGGGTCCGGCACACCCGTTCACCACAGGCGGCGAGCCGAAGCACACGCGCATGCGGTTGCCATCAATGATCTCGTAGATCGCGCGGACCGTCAGCCGCCTACCGCTGGCGTCGGTGAAGATCAGGTCCAGGTGCTTCGGGCACGGCCCCGGGTCGATGCGGTACTCGAAGTCCTCGTAGGTTTCGCCCTGGAACTGCTCCGACCACGTCTCCTCGGACACCAGCGCGTGCTTGCGCCGCTGTCCGCGGTCCTCGGTCTGATTCGGCGAGCGGAAGTCCACCACGATCCAGTGACCCTGGATCCGTTCGGCGTCGGGGCGCGGCACATCGGCGCAACCGGCGAGGGCGAGAGCGAGGGCCGCGAGCGGCGCGAAGGTCTTCATGCACAACCCTAGGACGCGGTCACTCCAGCGGCGGCAGAATGTCCGGTTCGATTTGGTACGCGTCCGCGAGCGCGTTGGTGCTGTTGAACAGTCCCACCACGGCCATCACCTCGCCGAGCCCTTCCACGTCCAGGCCGAGTTTCCGCACCGCCGCGGTGTGGCTGTTCACACAGTAGGCGCAGCCGTTGGTGGCGCTCACGGCGAGGGCAATCATTTCGCGCGTGAGCGGATCGAGCTTCGACGCGCGGCCGCACGCTTCCGGGTGCATGACCGCTTTCAACCGCGTCCAAACCAGTTCGAGGTGGTCGGGGTTCGTGGCCAGCACGCGCCACAGGTTCGGCACGAAGTTTATGCCCTTCGTGGTCCTGATGTCGGCGAAGACCGCGGCGACCTTGCCGGTCGCGGTCTCTTCGGCAACGGGGGTCACGGTCGCGATTCGTCCGGCGGGCATGTGGCACCTCCTCGGCCCGCGGCTGTCGCGCCGGATTCGCCAAGTTATCAGAGTTTCGCTTGCACCAGGCGCCGCGCAGGGGTAGTCTCTTCATACGGCTCTCACGGGCCGCCACACCGTTTGCCGCGCGAATTAACCCTCGCCGCCCATTCCCGCCGCGGGAGCAGTTCCCATGGAACAGAAGTTCGACGCCACCCCCAAGTCCGAACTGCGCCTGAACGGCCGTCAGGTCACCCGCACCGACGTGACCGGGGACTGGGGGCTCCAGCTGCGCTGGGTCGTCAAGCGCGACGGGAAGGAAGTGGCGACCGCGCCGGCCCGCGCCGAGCACACCTACGAGCACCCGGACACCGCCCCCGGGACCTACGAAATCGTGCTGGAGCAGTTCAAGTACGTGAACTACGCGAAGAACCCGCAGGGCGAGTACACCCAGAGCAAGTTCGTCGTGATCTCCAACGCCGTCACCTACACCATCTGACCGGAGCGAACCATGCTGAACATCGGCAACGAAAAGGTTCCGCTCTGCGAGGGGCTGTCGCGGCGGAGTTTCCTGACAGCGGGCGCGGCGGGCGCCGGGGCGCTCGCGCTGCCCACCTTCTTCCGCTTACAGCAGGCGGGCGCCGCCGACGTCAGCAAGGCAAAGATCCGGAACTGCATTACCCTGTTTCTGGTCGGCTCGCCGGGGCAGGTCGACACCTGGGACATGAAGCCCGACGCGCCCGACGAGGTGCGCGGGAAGTTCAAGCCGATCAGGACCAACGTCAACGGCATCCAGATCTGCGAACACTTCCCGCTGATGGCGAAAATGATGGACAAGGTTGCGCTCGTCCGCAGCCTGCACCACAAGACCGGCGCGACGCACGAGAACGGCCAGCGCTGGATGATGACCGGGCACGACTTCAACGCGGACAACATGAAGCCGCACATCGGCAGCGTGGTGTCGCGCGTGTTCGGCCCGAAGGGCGATCTGCCGGCGAACGTGATCCTGCCCGGCCCCATCGGGAACACCGGCGCCGGCCCGCTGCACGGGCAGACCGCGGCGCACCTCGGCAGCGCGCACGAGCCGTTCTTCCTGAACGCCGACCCGGCGCTTCCGAAGTTCAAGATCGGTGATTTGGAAGTGCCCGCGGGCGAGTCGCAGTCGCGGCTGGACGCCCGCAAGCGCCTGCTCGAACAGGTTGACGAGTTGCAGAAGCACACCGAAACGCGTGCGGTCGGCGAACACGACGCCGCGTACCAGCGCGCCTTCCGCCTGCTGACCTCGCCCGACGCAAAGAAAGCCTTTAACCTGAACGAGGAGCCGGACAAGCTCCGCGACCGGTACGGGCGCAACACGTTCGGCCAGTCGTGCCTGATGGCCCGCCGGCTCATCGAGGGCGGTGTCCGGTTCGTCACCGTGAACCACTTCGACACGGTGTTCGGGCTGTCGTGCTGGGACATGCACGCCGACGGCGGCGGCCTCAACAA
>JBJSXS010000621.1:0-3901 GCA_046086545.1 Gemmata sp. | reverse complement strand
TAGTCGCGGTTGCGGCCCAGCACGGTCATCTTCTCGGCCTGCTGCACGCGCCACTGCTCGTCGTCCACCAACTCGGCGAACCCGATGCCACCGAGCCGCGACGGGAACTCGCCCAGGAACTCCATCAGGTCCGGGCCGAACCCGACCGCCTCGAACAGTTGCGCCCCGCGGTACCCCTCCACGGTGGTGATGCCCATCTTGGAGATCACCTTTTTGATGGTGTCCTCCAGCGCGGCGAACAGGTTCTCGAGCGCCTCCCGGGGTTCCAGCTTCAGTTCCTGCTTCGAGTCCGGGTCTTTGAAGGTCAGCCCGTCCTTCACCAGTCGCAGCATCAGGTACGGGTGCACCGCGTCGGCCCCGAAGGCGACCAGGCAGCAGATGTCGTGGCCTTCCTGGATGTCACCGGCCTGCACGATCAGGCTGCACTTGTCGCGCAGGCCCTGCTTGCAGAGGTACTGATGCACCGCGCCGAGCGCGAGCAGCGCCGGGAGCGGGAAAATGCCGCGCTTGCACGCCTCCTTGTCGGACACACACAGCACGTGGTAGCCGTCGTGAACGGCCTTCTCCGCCGCGCTCTGCAGCGCGACGAGGCTGGCCCGCAGCGCGTCCGGCCCGCCCTGGATCGGGAACGTCGCGTCGAGCAGCTTGAAGCCCAGCACCTCGTTCTGCCGGATCTCCTCCACGATGGCGTCCGAGATGACCGGCGAGGGGAGCTCCATCTGCTTGACGGGCAACCCCTCCTCCCTCGCGCCCTGCGTCAGCGGGCTGCGCCCGAGGTAGGTGGTCAGCGACATCGCCCCGCCCTCGCGGTACGGGTCGATGGGCGGGTTGGTCACCTCCGCGAACGTCTGCTGCAGGTACTTGAAGAGCGTGGGGTGGTGCTGGCTGAAGACGGTCAGCACGCGGTCGTGGCCCATGCTCGACAGCGGCTCCTTCTTCAGCTTGGCCATCTCGCGCACGAACACGGCGCGGTCGAAGTCCCAGCCGGCCGCTTGCAGCAGGTGGTCGAGCGACCAGTTGCGCTCCGCGAGCATCGCGCCGACCGTGTCGTCGGTCTGCCGGGTGTAGTCGAACCCTTCCGGAATGATGATCTGTCTGCGGTTCAACTCGCGTACGTCGCCCAACTCGTCGCGGCCCTCCTTCACGACGCGCGCCATGATCTGGTAGCTGTCCAGGCGCTCGCCGGTCGCGGTGTCCAGCGCGATCATCTGCCCGGGCTGGAGTTGGCCGCTGGCGACGATGGTGGTGTTGTCGAGGCCGAACACCCCGGACTCGGAGCCGATGTACAGCCAGCCGCGTTTGTCCGAGCACCAGCGCACCGGGCGCAGCCCCATCCGGTCCACCAGCCCGACGAGCATGCGCCCGTCGGTGCCGATGATGCCCGCGGGGCCGTCCCACGCGGCGAGGCTCCCGAAGGTGCGGCGGTAGTAGGTGAACAGGTCGAACGCCTCCTGCCCCCACACGTCCGCTTCGGTGTCCCACACGGGCGGCACGCTCAGGCGCAGCGCTCGCAACATGCTCCAGTTCTGCTCGCGCATCAGGTACTCGACCCACTCGTCGAGGCTGGCCGAATCGCTCATCTTGGGCGTGAGGAGGTCACCGCCGGGGAGCGGGGGCGTGAGCCCGCGCGAGAACGCGCTGACCGCGTTCCGGGTGGTGCGGACGGTGTTGATTTCGCCGTTGTGGCAGGTGAGCCGGAACGGTTGCGCGAGCGTCCAGTTCGGGAACGTGTTTGTGCTGTACCGGCGGTGGAACGTGGCGATGCCGGTCTCGAACCCATCGAGCGCGAAGTCCGAGTAGAAGTCCGCGAGCTGCCCGCTGGTCATCAGCCCCTTGTAGCCGATCAGCGTGCAGGACAGTGAGACGACGTACGCGTTCAGCCCGTCTTCGCGCAGGCGCTCGCGCAGCGCGAGGCGCTTCCGCACCAGCCACTTGTCGGCCGCCGTCGGGTCGCCCTCGACTTTAAACAGCGCGTGTTCGATTGAGGCCGGCCGGGTGCCGCGGGCTTTCGCGGGCAGCACGTCGTCGTTGACCGGCACGGGGCGGAACCCGAGGAGTTGCACCGGCCCGCCCGAGAGCACGTCGCGCACCGCCGCGCGTACCGCGTCGGCCCGCGGGCCGGTCTCGAACACGAACAGCGCCCCGACTGCGAGTGTGTCATCGGTCTTGAGGTCGCGCGCGCCGCCCAGGTTGAGCCGCTTGGCCTCTTCGTGGAAGAACGCCTGAGGTGTGGTGAGCAACAGGCCGGCGCCGTCGCCGGCGTCTCCGCAAACGCCGCCGCGGTGCTCCATCGCGCGGAGCGCGCCGACCGCTTTTCGTAGTAGTTCGGCAGAAGGTCTACCATCCCGGGCGGCGATACCGCCGATCCCGCAGGCGTCGTGCCCGACCTCGTCCGTATACAGGAGGCTACCTGTTCGAACCCGTTCCAGGCCGGTCGCGTTCATCGTGCTCTGCACCCCCGCGGGACGGTCTCTCGATATCGAAAATTCAAACGCCTGCCACTGCACTGTGGCACACAACGTTTCATCTTCGTGCGAAAGGGGTTAGAAGGCAAGTGGATTGCCCACAGAGGTTTCGCAAAGATTTCTTTGCGACCCGCTTGCAACCGCTTTGCCACACGAGTAGAACACGTTTGTTTTTGCAACGCTCGGCGGATGCGCTGCCCGACAGGCTCACTTTTCTAGGGCCGCCCGCTGAATCATCAGAACGCCCAAAACGGGCTCAACCCAGGGGAGCGGTCATGGAATTCCTGAGCAGTTGGTATACCATGGGCGGCATGTTCGTCGCTCTGCTGGTGCTCATCGGGCTGATGATCTTCCTGCGCAACAACAAGAAGGACGAGGAATAAGCTGCGTAGCGCAGCGAGTCACCGCACACACAGCGAGCGGGTACAGGCAGCAAACGTTCTGCTCTCTGTACCCGCTCGCTGGCATATTTTTGCCCCGCTAAAAGTGATTACGGGCGGTTCGATCGCACTTTCTGCCCCCCGTATTCGCCGACCGTGATCTCGACAAGAACGGACTTCCGCTCGCGCCACACGGTCAACTTGACCTTCTGTCCCACAGGCAGAGCGGAAACCACGTTGATGAGGTGGTTCTCGTCCCGGACCGGCACGTCCTCCATCTTGAGTACCACATCACCCATCTTCATCCCGGCGCGCGAGGCCGGGGTGTCGGGGTGAACGACCTCCACCAGCGCGCCGCTCACCCGGTTCAGCCCCAAACGCAGCGCTTCGGCAGGCTCCAGCGCGCTGGCAAGCTGCACCCCGAGGTAGCCGCGGGTGACCACGCCCTTCTCGATGAGTTGGGCACTGATCCGCTTCACGAGGTTCGCGGGGATGCTGAACGACACTCCGCTGTTGCTACCACTCTTGGAGGCGATGGCGGTATTGATACCCACCACCTTACCGTCGAGGTCAACAAGCGGGCCGCCGCTGGACCCGGGGTTGATGGCCGCGTCCGTTTGCAGGAACTCCTTGATGCGGATTGTGGAGCCGAGCGAGATCTGCCCGCGGTCGGTCGCGGAGATGATCCCATGCGTGACGGTTTGGTTCAGTCCGAACGGGCTGCCGAACGCCAGCACCCACTGCCCGCGCCGCACCTTCGCGCTGTCGGCGAGCGGGGCCGCGACCAGCGAGTCGTCCTCGATGTTGAGCAGCGAAATGTCCGACTCGGGGTCGCTCCAGGTGCGGGTCGGTTGAACGATGCGCCCGTCGTGGAGCGTGACGTACACTTTTGCAGGGGCCGCGGCCCCCACAACGTGGTAGTTGGTGACCACGACAACGCCGCTGGCGCCGGGCAACTTCACGATGACCCCGGAACCGGACTCCTCGACCGGGTCCGGCTTGCTCGACCCCGGTGCGGGCGGCTTCACCGCGTCCACCGCGACCACCGACGGCGCC
>JBJSXS010000620.1:0-11221 GCA_046086545.1 Gemmata sp. | reverse complement strand
CGAACTGGAACTCCCGAAGGGCGCCAAACCGGGCGAGGTCGCGCTCACCGCCGTGGGCGCGGCGGGCGAGTCGAACGCGTACCCGCTGCTCCTGCGCGACGGCCTGTCTGCGGTGGTCGAGAAGGAGGACAACGGCGGGTTCGACAGCGCGCAGGCCGTCGCGCTCCCGTGCGCGGTCGAGGGGACGATCAAGAGCGAGAAGGATGTGGACGTGTTCCGCTTCGAGGGGAAGAAGGGACAGAAGGTTCGCATCGAGGTGCAGGCCGCGCGGTTCGGTTCGCCGGTGGACGGGCTCCTCTCGCTGTACGACGCCGACCGCAAACTGATCGAGTCGTGCGACGACGCGAACGGTTCCGCGGACCCGGCCCTCGTCGTCGCGCTGCCGAAAGACGGGGCGTATTTCGTCACGCTCATCGACGCGCACGACCTGGGCGGCGCGAACTTCGGCTACCGGCTCCTAGTGAAGGGCGAGTGAGGGCGCGTTACAACCGCACCCGCGGCGCGACACTTGGCCCCCAACCCCGTTTGCACGACTCCGGATGAGGGGTATAATTTGACAAGTGCCGCGGGCGATCCTCTCACCCGCGGCGCAGACTTTTCGCAGGGGATGTCCATGCCGCACCCCAAGCACCCCCACTCTTCCACCGGCAGCCCGTTCCCGGACGGCTCGACACTCGGGCTGCTCGCGGGGCGCACCCAACTCGACTTCGAGCTCGAGTTTTACGGAAAAATCTTGGCCGCCGTGCCGGACTTCGCCGACGCGCTCCGCGCGCAGGCGTGCAACCTGACCATGAAGGGCCGGGTACGGGACGGGCTGGCCGTCGACCGGCAACTGGTGCAGGTGTGCCCCGAAGACCCGACCGCGCACTACAACCTCGCGTGCCGGTACGCGCTGCTCAAGCAGCGTGACAACGCCATTACGACCCTGCGCAAGGCGGTCGAGTTGGGCTACCGCGACTTCGAGTTCATGCGCGACGACCACGACCTCGACTCGATCCGCAAGGACCCGCGGTTCGGCAAGTTGTTGAGGGAATTCTCGAAGTGAGTGGTCAGCGGGTGAAGGGGTGACAAGGCCGCGGCGGCGCGGTATCGTCCCCGTGTCTTCACGCCCGATCACCCCAACACCGCTTCACCCCCTCATGGTTCCTCTGTTCACCTCTCCCGCGTCCGACGAGGCCCGGGCCGCGTTCGCCTCGAAGCCGCGCGGGCTCACCGACAAGGTGATGCCCGTCGCCGAGGCCGTGTCGCGGTTCGTCGGCCACGGCGACTACTTCGCCACCGGGGGGTTCGGCGCCAACCGCATCCCGGCCGCGGTGTGCCACGAGATCGTGCGCCAGAAGAAGCAGCGCCTCGGGTTCTCGGGCCACACCACCACGCACGACTTCCAGATCCTGTGCGCCGGGAACCTGACCGGCCGCGGGCAGACCATCTCGCGCGTCGACGCCGCTTACGTCGTCGGCCTGGAAGCGCGCGGGCTGTCGCCGCACGCCCGGAAGGTGCTCGAATCCGGCACCGTCGAAGTGGTCGAGTGGTCGAACTACACGCTCGCGCTGCGGTACACCGCGGCGGCGATGGGCGTGCCGTTCGTGCCCGCCCGCTCGCTGATGGGCACCGACACCCTGAAGCACTGCCCGGCGAAGGTCGTCGAGTGCCCGTTCACGGGCGAAAAGCTGGTCGCGGTGCCGGCGCTGTACCCCGACGTGGCCGCGATCCACGTTCACGAGGCCGACCGCTACGGCAACTGCCGCTTCACCGGCACCTCGGTCGCCGACATCGACCTGGCCCGCGCCGCAAAGAAGGTCATCATCACCTGCGAGCGCCTGGTGCCGCACGACGAGATGCGCCGCGACGCGCACCGCACGCAAATCCCCTTCCTGTGCGTGGACGCGGTGTGCGAAGTCCCGTACGGGAGCTACCCGGGCAACATGCCGGGCGAGTACTTTTCGGACGAAGACCACCTGAAGCTGTGGATGGAAGTGGAGAAGGACCGCGCCGCGTTCGGACAGTTCCTCGAAGACCACATCTTCGGCGTGCCCGACTTCGCCGCGTACCTGGAGTTGTGCGGCGGGATGAAGCGCCTCCAGGCGCTGCGCCAGCGCGAGTTGCTGCTGCACCTGGGGAAGTGACACGCGACGCGCTCCCGCTCCGACGCGCCGAACTACGAGTACCGCTTCTTGATCGAGGGGATCAGGTACTCGCCGAACGCGCTCGCGAACCCGTGCTTCGGGTCGTGGCCCCAGTCGGTGCGTGCGGCGGTGTCGTCCACATCCGCGGGCCACGAGTCCACGATCCCCTGGCGCTTCTCGTCCACCTTCGTTGAGATGTCGGCCCGCGGGAACGCCTTGCGCACCACCGCCTCGATCTCGGCGCAACTCGGGGCGAACGCGCCGATGTTGTACACCGCGCGCGTCACCTTCGCCCGCGGGGCGTCCATCAGGTGGAAGATGGCGTCCACCGCGTCCGGCATCGCCATGAACGGGATGCGGGCGTCAGGCCGCACGAAGCACGCGTAGGGCTTGCCCTCGGCCGCGGCGTGGATCATCTCGGGGGCGTAGTCGCTGGTGCCGCCGCTCGGGACGGTCTCCGCGGAGATGAGGCCCGGGAACCGGATGCACCGGAAGTCCACCTTGCCACTCATCACCTCCGCCGCGAGCTGCTTGTAGTGCCGCGCGTAGTAGCGGCCCAGGTGCTCGCAGTACAGCTTGTTCGCGCCGTACATCGTCGTCGGCACGTTGTAATCGTCTTCCTTCACCTTGCCGGCTCTGGTCTTCACCGCGAGGGACGGCAGCCCGAACGCGGCGATGCTCGACGGGTAGAAGAACGCGACCGGGCGCCCGTGGCTCTCGCCCTGCTTCTGCGCGAACTCCAGCAGGTTGAGTGTGCCTTCGACGTTCACTTTGTGCGCGAGCGCGGGGCTGAACTCGCTCCGCGTCGAGAGCAGCGCCGCGAGGTGGTACACGCGGTCCACCTCGTACTGCGCGAGGATGCCGTCGAGCAGCGCGGTGTCGAGGATCGAGCCGTTCACCGCCTGGCGCACGAGCCGGGCCGACTCGGGCGGCGGCGGGTTCAGGTCGAGGGTGACGATGGGGCGGTCGGGGTCGCTGGCGTGAAGGCGCGCGATGAGCGCGTGCCCGATCTCGCCCGACGCCCCGGTGATGAGGACCGATGGTTTGCGTGACATGAGCCGTGTTATACACGCGGGAAAAGCCGCGGCGCTACTTCTTGGCGGCGAAGTACTCGGCCAGCGACTTGATCTGCTCGTCGGTGAGCGTCCCGCCGAACGCGGGCATCAGCTTCGGGTCGCCCTTCTTGCTTTTTGGGTCGCGGATGTACGCGGCCAGCCACTCGGCGTCGCGATCAACCCCGATCTTGGTCAGGTTCGGGCCCTTCGAGGCACCGATCTTGGGCGGACCGCCCGGCTCGCCGGCCTGCGCGTGGCACTTGGCGCAGTGGTGGTCGAACAGCGCCTTCGGGTCGGTACCCGTGGGCGCCTCGGTCTTGCCGCACCCGAACAGCACGCACAAGCTCGCGAACAGAGCGTAAGCAGCGAGACACCGGCGGAACATCAAATAGCCTCGGGGCGCAATGGGGTTAGCCGTATTTTAACAAAATGGCCCGCGGGCGCTCGCCCGCGGGCCGTCGCACGCTCACACCGCCTCACTTGATGAACAGCATCTCGCGGTAGGTGGGCAGCGGCCACAGATCGTCGGCCACCATCGTTTCCAGCTTGTCGCCCAGCTCGCGCAGCGCCACCATCTTGGGCAGCACGGTGTCGCGCACCGCCTTCGCGTGGTGGTACGGGTCGCCGGCGTGCTCGTGGTTGACCGCGTGGTCCAGGTCCGCGGTCGCCGCCTGGAGCCTGCCGACGGTCGCCACCAGCTCTTTCAGGTGGTCGAGTTGCGTGCCCGCGTCGACCCCGGCGGCCTTCGTCGCGTTCACCGCGGCGGCCACCTCGCCCTGGTACCGGAGCGCCGCCGGCAAGATCATGGTCTTCGCCATGTTCACCATCGTGCTGGCCTCGATGGTGACCTCCTTGACGTACTTCTCTGCGAAGATGTTGTACCGGGCGGCCAGCTCGCTCTCGTTGAACACCTTGTACTTGGTGAACAGCTCGATGCTGTCCTTGCGGACGATCACCGGCAGCGCGTCCACGGTGTTCTTCATGTTCGGCAGCCCGCGCCGCGCGGCCTCCTGCTGCCACTCGTCGCTGTACCCGTTGCCGTTGAAGATGACCTTCTTGGACTCCTTGAGGATCGCGGGCAGCAGGTCCTGGATGGCCTTGTTGAGCTTGCCCGGGTCGCCGCCGGTGGCCTTCTCCAGGGCGGTCGCGACGTAGTCGAGGCTCTCGGCCACGATGGTGTTGAGCACCGTGTTCGGCCCGCCGATGCTGAAGCTGCTGCCGACCGCGCGGAACTCGAACTTGTTGCCGGTGAACGCGAACGGCGAGGTGCGGTTGCGGTCGCCCGCGTCGCGCGGCAGCTTGGGCAGCACGCTGGCCCCGACCTCCATGAACCCGCCCGGCAGCGTCTTCTCGGGCTTGCCCTTCTCCAGCTGCTCCATGATGTCCTGGAGCTGGGCGCCCAGGAAGATCGAGATGATGGCCGGGGGCGCCTCGTTGGCCCCGAGCCGGTGGTCGTTGCCCGCGCTGGCCACGCTCACCCGCAGCAGCTCGGGGTACTTCGCGACCGCCCGGATGACGGCGACGCAGAACACCAGGAACTGCGCGTTGTCGTGCGGGGTCTGGCCCGGCTCGAGCAGGTTCTCGCCCGCGTCGGTGGACATCGACCAGTTGTTGTGCTTGCCGCTGCCGTTGATGCCGGCGAACGGCTTCTCGTGCAGCAGGCACACCAGCCCGTACTTCTCGGCCGTGCGGCGCAGCACGTCCATCGTGAGCTGGTTGTGGTCGGTGGCGAGGTTCGAGTCCTCGAAGATCGGGGCGATCTCGTACTGGCTGGGGGCCACCTCGTTGTGCCGGGTCTTGACCGGGATGCCGAGCTTGAACATCTCGGCCTCGCACTCGGCCATGCACGCGATCACCCGCTCCGGGATGGTGCCGAAGTACTGGTCCTCCAGCTCCTGGCCCTTGGGCGGCTTGGCCCCGAACAGGGTGCGCCCGCAGTTCAGGAGGTCCGGGCGGGAGTACAGGAAGTTCTTGTCGATCAGGAAGTACTCCTGCTCCGGCCCGACGGTGGTGAACACCCGCACCGCGTCCTTGTTCCCGAACAGCCGCAGGATGCGGAGGGCCTGGTGGCTCAGCGCCTCCATCGACCGCAGCAGCGGGGTCTTCTTGTCCAGCGCCTCCCCGGTCCAGGACACGAACACGGTGGGGATCACGAGGGTGGCCCCGTTCGGGGTCTCGCGGATGTACGCCGGCGAGGTCGGGTCCCAGCCGGTGTACCCGCGGGCCTCGAACGTGGCCCGCAGCCCGCCCGACGGGAAGCTGCTGGCGTCCGGCTCGCCCTTCACCAGCTCCTTGCCGCTGAACTCGCTCACCGCGGTGCCGGTGCCGGTGGGCGACAGGAAGCTGTCGTGCTTCTCGGCCGTCAGCCCGGTCATCGGCTGGAACAGGTGCGTGAAGTGCGTGGCCCCGTGCTCGATGGCCCAGTCCTTCATCGCGCTGGCGACCGCGTCCGCGACCGCCGGGTCGGTGAGCTGCGCGCCGAGCTTGATGGTCTTCTGCAGCGCCTTGAACACCGGCTTCGGGAGCCGCTGCTTCTGCACCTCCTCGCTGAACACCAGCGTGCCGAACAGCTCCTTGAGGTGCGCGGTGCGGAAGTCGATCTGGTTCAGGTCGTACTCGGTCGTGGCGATGGTCTGAATCGCGGCCTGCCGGGGCGTGGTCATGGAGAAACGCTCCTGTGATGAATGAGTGATGGGCGCCGCGAGCCGGGGGCGCGTGCGCTGCGACGGACGGTTGGCCTAGTCGCGGAGAGGTTACTTAGGTTATAAGCCCCGTTCGAGATACGGCAAGAAGCCGGGTCGACCGCGAGCCGAAGGCGGGCACCGCGGGCTCACCAGCGGAGGCACCATGCGCACGATCGCTGTCATCAACCAGAAGGGCGGGGTCGGCAAGACGACTACCACCGTCAACCTCGCTGCGGCGCTGGCGCTGGCCGGCCGGCGCGTCTGCGTGATCGACCTGGACCCGCAGGCGCACGCGAGCACGCACCTGGGCGTCGAGCCGGACGGCACCAACCCGTCGCTGTACGACGTGCTCGTTTCAAACAAGCCGCTGAGCGAAGTGCGCCGGTCCGTGGGCGACAACCTGAGCCTGCTCCCCTCGGACATCAATCTGGCGGCCGCGGAGGTCGAACTCGCCGGGATCGTCGGGCGCGAGGTGATCCTGCGCGAGGCGATGGCGGCCGACGCGGGACAGTTCGATTACGTCCTGATGGACTGCGGCCCGTCCCTCGGGGTGCTGACGCTCAACGCGCTGGCCGCGGCCGACGAGGTGTTCATCCCGCTGCAGCCGCACTTCCTCGCGCTGCACGGGCTGAGCAAGTTGCTCGAGACCACGGCGCTGGTCGCCCGCCGCATCAACCCGAAGCTGGCGGTGTCGGGCGTGGTCGTGTGCCTCTACGACGCCGCGACCCGGCTCGCGCAGGAAGTGGTGAGCGACCTCACGGCGTTTCTCGACCAGTGCCGCACGGCGAACGTGCCCTGGGCCAACGCGAAGGTGTTCGGCACGAAAATCCGGCGCAACATCAAGCTCGCGGAGTGCCCGAGCTTCGGCAAGAGCGTGTTCGCATACGCGCCCAAGAGCAGCGGCGCGGCCGACTACGCGGTGCTGGCGAGCGAGGTCATGGGCGCCGCGGCCCCGGCGGTGGTGGGGCCGCTGAAGGTGGTCGTGCCGGTCGGAGCACCGGGGGCCGCCGCCCCCCCCGCCCGCCAGACGACCGTTGGGGCACCGGAACCGGCGGTCGCGTAGCTTCCCGTCAGAGCCGCTCACGCGGGCGCGACCGCCGTGCGCGGGCGCGTCAGCACGGCCGCCAGGTACAGCACCGCGACGATCAGCAGCAGCGCCTTGATCCCGGTGACGAACGTCACCGACTGGAGCAGCCCGCCCACCAGCGAGCCGATCAGGTTCGCACCCAGGGCCGCGTCTTTCCGCTCCGCGACCGCGAACGACCGCACGAACACGATCCCGCTGAACAGCATCGGCAGGCTGGTGAGCAACCCCACCACGAGCGCCTTCGTCGCGTAGGGCAGGAACGCGAACCGCGACAGGTCCAGGAAGTACAGCCCGACGCACGACAGCACCAGCAGCGCGTACACCGGGGCCAGCGGCACCTTCGGGAGCCGCGCGGCGGTCAGGTTCGCGAGCAGGATCATCACCATCACGCCCGAGATGATGACCGCGTTCACCGCCCACGTGTTGCCCAGCACGACGGCCGCCTTGCTCACGTTCTGCACCTCGAGCAGCATGAACCCGGCGCCCAGGAAGAAGAAGTGCCAGCTCGACCCGCCCCACTGCTTCACCGCGCCCCCCAGTTTCAGCTCGTACAGCCCGAACGCGCACAGCAGCGTCAGCGCGCCCGCGAGGACGAAGTACAGCACCGGGATCGTGGGCCGCTCGAGGTAGATGTACGGCCAGTCGTCGGTCGCCAGCGGCGTGTCGCCCGAGAGGCTCTCGGGCGCAGCGGCCTTCCACTCCTCGACCAGCGCCGCGAGCTTCGGATCGGCCGCGACGCCGGCCTCCGCCGCGCCGGGGGCGTCGCCGATCACGAACACCAGCCCGCCCCAGCCGTAGGCGTTGTACGGCACCCGGAACATGACCGGCTTGTGCCCGAACACCTGCTCCAGCGCGCGGCCCATGCGGTCCGCGATGAACGGCTTCTGCGCCTCGAAGCTCAGCACCATCACCCCGCCGGGGTTCAGCAGCGCCTTCGCCCGCGTGAAGCTCTCGACGGTGTAGACGTAGTGGTCGAGCCGCGCGTTAGTCATCGCGGTGGTGGTGTGCGAGTCGAGCAGCCCGAACGAGATCACGTCGAACTTCTCGCCGCACGTCGCGAAGTAGCTGCGGGCGTCGTCGTTCACCACCACGCACCGCGGGTCCGAATAGGGCTGCTCGGCGTGCCGGCGCCGGCCGATGTCGATGATGCCCGGGTCGATCTCGACCGCGACGACGCGCTCCAACCGGCTGCGCAGCATGCCGGAGGCGTCGTTGCCGCTGCCGGCGCCGACCACCAGCCCGCGCTTCGGCGCCGGGTGGAGCTTGGCGGGCAGGTCGTACTGCGAGTACCCGCGCTGCTCGGCCGGGAACTTCTTGGGGTCGGCCGCCACCGTCTCCGGGCGCAGGTCGATCGTCGCCTGGTAGCCGGTGTTGTTGACCGCGATGAAGACCTGGCCGGGCGTTTCCCGGAAGCCGCCGCGGGCGCCGCGCAACCACCGCTCCAGCGCGGAATCCGAACGCGGAACGGGCACGCTCTGGTCGCGGGCGCTGAGCTTCTGGTACGGCGTCCACCTGGTCTCGTCCGCGAACGGCTCCCAGCCCGCGAGGAACCCGCCCACGACCAGCCCCGCGAGCAGGGCCACGTCCACCACACGCGACCTGCCGCCGGAGCCGGCGAACGCCGCGGCGCCGAGCGCGAACAGCCCGAACCACGCGACCGGCGGCAGGTACAGCGCGCTCACCAGCACGAACAGCCAGATGCCGAGCAGGCTCCCGGCGACGTTCACCGAGTACGCCCACACCGTGTTCGGGTGCTCGTTCATCAGGCGCCCGAGCAGGCGCCCGATGGGCACGAACGTGGCCCACAGGAACAGCATCAAGACGCACGTCATCGCGAGGCCGATGAGCGGCGCGGACAGCTGGCGCCCCTCGGCGACCGGTTCCCAGATCAGGAACCCTCGGAACCCGCTCACCATGGTGCCGATTTCACCCACGGCCGTTCGCGTCACCGGGACCGTGAGGACCGCGACCAGAACCCCGAGCGGCAGCAGCACGTCGCGCAGCGCGAACGCGCGCCGGCGCGAGTCCCAGCAGCCCATCCCGAGGCCCAGGAAGCAGACGACCAGCACGCAGTTCTGGAGGTAGGCGAAGACGCGGATTTCGGTGCTGATCCACCGGATCAGGAGCAGTTCGAGGAACAGGCCGACGACGCTGACGAGGAACAGCGCGAGCGTGCGGCGCTCGACCAGGAACCGCTCGGCGGGCGAGGGCGGAAGTGCCCCCACGGAGGGCGGCGCGAGCGAGTTCGCGCCCGCGGAACTGGGATCAGCGGGTGTTGGAGCAGAGACATCGGCCATGAGTGTTCCGCGTGAGTGCGTGAGAGCCGGCGCGGTGAAGCCTAGAACACCAATTTATGCCCCGGCGCGAGAAACCCCGACGCGCCCCGTCCGCGCCCGTCGGGCAGCGCACAGCGACACACTCCGTGGCGGGCGCGGCGCGGGACTCAGGGCTTCCCGCCCTCCCCCTCCGGCGGCTTCTCGGTACCGCCCCGCGGGTGGAACTGTCGGTGCAGCGCCTTGAGCCGGTCGCGGTCCACGTGCGTGTAGATCTGCGTCGTCGCGATGGACGCGTGGCCCAGGAGCTCCTGCACGGTGCGCAGGTCGGCGCCGCCGGACAGCAGGTGCGTCGCGAAGCTGTGCCGCAGCGTGTGCGGGCTGACCGTCTTCGGCAGACCGGCACGCTTGCAGTACTTCTTGACCAGCCCCCACAGGTGGATGCGGGTGAGCGGGCGCCCGGTGCGGCTCAGGAACACCTCGGGCGCGCCGGGCGGCCGCGCGCCGTCGTCCGGGGTGCCCGCCAGGTACGCCCGCAGCGCGGCGATCGCGTGCCGGTTCAGCGGCACCACCCGCTGCTTGCTCCCCTTTCCCACGCACTTGCAGAAGCCCGAGTCCAGGTACACGTCGTCGAGCTTCAGCGTCACCACCTCGGTCGCGCGGCACCCGCTCGCGTACAGCATCTCCAGCATCGCGCGGTCGCGCAGGTAGAACCGGTCGCCCTGCTGCGGACCCTGAATGAGCGCCTCGACGGCTTGAAGCGGCAGCACCTCGGGGACGCGCTCCCAGAGCTTGGGCGAACTCAGCAGCTCGACCGTCGAGGCGTCGGCCTTCTCTTCGAGCCGCAGGAACCGGTAAAACATTTTGAGGGCGACGAGGTGCCGGGCGATGCTCGGCGGGGCGAGTTGCTCCTCGTGCATGAACGCGACGTACCGCGCGAGGTCTTTGAGCGCCGGCCGGGCGTAGTCGGACAGTTGCACCAGCGCGATCCACCGGGCGTACCGGTCGAGGTCGCGGCCGTACGCGAGAATGGTGTTCTCGGCCAGCCCGCGCTCGGCCCGGATGAAGTGCCGGAACGCGACGATGTCGGCCCGCAGTTGCGAGAAGGCCACCGGGTTCACCTCCGGTTCAGCAAGCCCTCCAGCACCCAGCACCCGTGGGTGTGCCCCGCGCGCGGGTCGCGGCAGTGCGCCAGGACCGGCCCGCAGTCGCACCCCTCGTCCTGGAGCGCGTCGGCCAGAATGGGCATCGCGCCGAACTCGCGTGCATCGTACATCTGCCGCGCCAGCGCGAGAACGTTAGTTGTGCACCACTCCGGTGCAAAATGTACAAACCGGGACGGGTTGTAGTGGGTTTCCCGAACCAGGTCGGCGCTGTGCAAGTCGGCGGGCACCCAGGCGAACGGCGGGGCGAATGGAACGAACGGCAGGTACACGAGCCGCGCGAGCGCGCGCCACAGGTCCTCGCCCACCGCCGGGTCGAGTTCGGCGGCGCCCCCGGCGAACCCGACCATGTACCGCTCGTGGCCGTCCGCGTCCGCCGAACGGGTCAGGCGGCCGAGCGCCGGCACCGCCCTCGCCAACTCGTCGGCGGCCCCGTCCGATTGCATCAACTGCTCGACGACCGGGGCCACCGCGGCCCGCATCTTCTCCCGCCGGCGCGGCGCGTCGGCGTACCACTCGGCCACCTCGACCAGCCCGCGGCACACGCCGGGCAGCCGCGCCCACTGCCGCCGCGCGCACGCGACCAGATACAACCGGCACGCCCGGGTCTGCGGCGCATCGCTGCCGAGCGTAGTCAACGGGTACAACTCGGCCAGGAGAGAGGACGGGTCGCCCTCGGTCTGCCACTGGTGGTCGTTCATGGTCCTGCGAAACCGGAGCGCGGGGCGGGTTGGGTTACGGAATCGGCGACGCGGGCGGGCCGGACGGACCGGCCCCGCCGAGCCGCGCCTCCAGAGCGGCCACACGTGCCTTGAGCGCCTCGATCTCGGCGA
>JBJSXS010000619.1:0-5583 GCA_046086545.1 Gemmata sp. | reverse complement strand
CACTGATCCAGGCCGTGCGGCGGACCGGCGAGTTGAAGATGCCGCCCAAGGACAAGTTGACGGACGCCGAGGTCGCGGCGCTGGTGCGGTGGGTCAAGGACGGCGCGCCCGACCCGCGCGACGGCGGCCCGCAGCGCATCGGCGGCGTCACCGCCGCGGACGCGAAGAACTGGTGGTCGTTCCAGCCGGTCCGGCGCCCGGGCGTGCCGAAGTCGGATCACACCAACCCGATCGACGCGTTCGTCGCCGCTAAGCTCGCCGAGAAGAAGCTGACCCTGTCGCCGGCCGCCGACAAGCGGACGCTCCTGCGCCGCGCGACCTACGACCTCACCGGGCTGCCGCCCACCTGGGAAGAGGTCGCGGCCTTCGAGAAGGACACCTCCCCGGACGCGTTCGCCCGGGCCGTCGACCGCCTCCTCGCCAGCCCGCAGTACGGGGAGCGCTGGGGCCGGCACTGGCTCGACCTCGTTAGGTACGCCGACACCGCCGGGGACAACAGCGACCACCCGCTGCCGCACGCGTGGCGGTACCGCAACTGGGTGATCGACGCGTTCAACCGCGACCAGCCGTACGACCAGTTCCTGCGCGAGCAGATCGCCGGCGACCTGATCGCCGCGACTGGGCCGCCGGAGCAGTACGCCCCGCGCGTGGTCGCCACCGGGTTCCTGGCGCTGGCCCGGCGGTTCGAGCACGACAGCGATAAGGCCATGCACCTCACCCACGAGGACGGCATCGACACCCTGGGCAAGGCACTGCTCGGCCTCACCCTCGGGTGCGCCCGGTGCCACGACCACAAGTACGACGCGATTACCGCGAAGGACTATTACGCGCTGTACGGCATCCTCGACAGCAGCAAGTTCTCGTTCGCCGGGTGTGAGGCCAAACAACAGCCGCGCGACCTGGTGCCGCTGGTCCCGCCCGACGAGTGGGCCCGCGTCGTCAAGCCGCATCAGGAGAGGCTGGCGAAGCTCGACGCCGAAATCCGTGCCAACAGCGACGCGCAACAGAAGCACGCGCGGGCGGTGCAGGCCGCATTCGTGAAGTCGCGGAAGGCGCTCTCAACGGGCGAGATCCCCGACGGCGGCGAGAAGGCGCTCCCCGCGGCCGAGATCGAGGTGAAGGCGGGCGAGGTGGTCTTCCTCTCCGTCACCCCGCTGAAGAACCACGGGGCCGACACGACGCTCGTGGAGTTCGAGGTCGCGGAACTCGGTGAGAAGCGGCGGACGTGGAGCGCCACCGCCGACCTCATCGACGACCTGCTCGCCGGGAACCCGCACCCGGACCGGCACGGCCACGACCGCGTGTGGTGGCTGCTCGACGCCCGCAACCAGCCGCTCCCACTCGCGGAACCCGTGCGGGACGTCGGCGGCAAGCCCGGGCTGCACGCCTGGCGCAACGGCGACACCCCGTCGGCCGTCGTCAACTCCACCAGGGCCGAGATCGCGGCGTGGACCAAGTTGCCCGCGCGGTCGCTGTTCCTGCACCCCGCGGCCAACGGCAACGTCGCCGTCGCGTGGCTCAGCCCGATCGACGGAAAGGTGAAGGTCACCGGCCGCATCAAGGACGCCCACCCCGGCGGTCCGGACGGCGTCGGCTGGGTGCTCGAACACTTCGCGGCCGATGTGCGCACCGACCTCGTCGGCGTCGCAAAGGTGGCCGAAGAGCGCGGCTCTGGAGCGACAGCGGGCGGAACTGGTTCGCACCGCGCCCAAGCAGGACGTCGCCTTCGCGGTGGTCGAGGGCAAGCCGGCGGACGCCCGCGTTCACATCAAGGGCGACCCGGAGAAGCTCGGCGAGGCGGTCCCGCGCCGCTGGCTCGAGGTGCTCGGGGGCCAGCGGCTATCTTCCCCGGCGGCCAGCGGGCGGCTCGAACTCGCCGGGTGGATCGCGTCGAAGGACAACCCGCTCACGGCCCGGGTGATGGTGAACCGCGTCTGGCTGCACCACTTCGGCAAAGGGCTGGTGCAGACGCCCAACGACTTCGGCACGCGCGGGCTCCCGCCCACGCACCCGGAGCTGCTCGACTGGCTGGCGGCGGAGTTCGTCGCCTCCGGGTGGAGCGTCAAGGCGCTGCACCGGCGGATCGTGCTCTCGGAAACGTACCGGCAGACCGCAGCGAGTCGCCCCGCGGCGGCCGCGGTCGACGCGAACAACGATCTGCTCTGGCGGTTCGACCGGCGCCGGCTGAGCGCCGAGGAGCTGCGGGACAGCCTGATGGCCGTGGCCGGCACCCTCGACCGCACCCCCGGCGAGCGGCACCCGATCCCGCCCGAAAGCTCCTGGGGGTACACGCAGCACGTCCCGTTCGCGACGTTCTTCGAGACGGACCGCCGCAGCGTGTACCTCGTCAACGTGCGCAACCGCCGGCACCCGTTCCTGGGCCTGTTCGACGGGGCCGACCCGAACACGACGACCCCCGCGCGCCAAGCGACGACGGTGCCGACGCAGGCGCTGTACTTCCTGAACGACCCGTTCTTCCACGCCCAAGCGGACAAGCTGGGAGGGCGGGCGCTCGCGAAGCCCGAAGGCGACCGGCTCGCGGAGCTGTTCCGCCTCGCGCTGCAGCGCGACCCGACCCGGCGCGACCGCGAGTTCGCCGAGGGCTTTCTGGAGCGCTACCAGAAGGGGCTCTCCGACCGCCCGACCGCGGACCGGCCGAAGCTCGCGTGGGCCGCGCTCGCCCGGATCGTCCTCGCCAGCAACGAGTTCCTCTTCGTGGAGTGACCCATGCGTGCCGTCTCGCGCCGCGCGTTCGTCCGGTCGTCGCTGGTCGGGTCACTGCTGTTCGACGGGCTGCTGTCCGACCTGCTGGCGGCGGAGCGCCCGGACCCGCTGGCCCCCAAGAAGCCGCACTTCCCCGCGAAGGCGAAGAGCGTCATCTTCCTGTTCATGAGCGGGGGCGTGTCGCATGTCGACTCGTTCGACCCGAAGCCGAAACTGACCGCCGACCACGGCAAGCAGGTGACGTTCGACCACCCCGAGACCCGCAACCGCCCGGGGTACGAGAAGCTGTTCCTGAAGAAGCCGGACTGGAAGTTCGCGCCCCGCGGCCGGAGCGGAGTTGAAGTGAGCGACCTGTTCCCCGAACTCGGCAAGCAGGCCGACGACCTCGCGCTGGTCCGCTCGATGCACACGAGCCACTCGAACCACTACAACGCGACGCTCGGCATGCACACCGGGTCGTTCGCGTTCGCCCGGCCGAGCATCGGGGCGTGGGCCAGCTACGGGCTGGGCACCGAGAACCGGAACCTGCCGAGCTTCATGGTGCTCGCGCCGCAGGTGCCCTACGCGGGCACGCAGGTGTGGGCGTCGGACTTCCTGCCCGGGGCGCACCAGGGGACCCGGGTCGTGCCGGGCGCCGAGCCGGTCGCCAACCTGAAGCCCCGCGTGGCACAGCCGGCCCGTCAGAAGCTGGAGCTGGACGCGCTCGCCGAGTTCAACGGCGCGCACCTCGAGCCGCGGGGCGACGACCCGGCGCTCGCCGCGCGCATCAAGTCGTTCGAGACCGCGTTCGGCATGCAGACGGAAATGCCCGACGCGCTCGACCTGAGCAAGGAGGACGACGAGACGCTGGCCCTGTACGGGCTGAAGCGCGGGCAGGCGGACGGGTTCGGGTGGCAGTGCCTGGTGGCCCGGCGGCTGGTGCAGCGCGGGGTGCGGTTCGTCGAGCTGATCCACACCGGCTCGTCGGGCAACTGGGACTCGCACGGCAACATGGCCGACCACGGGCGGCTCGCGCAGCAGGTGGACCGGCCGATGGCCGGGCTGATCCAGGACCTGAAGCGGACCGGCCTGTTCGACGACGTGCTGGTGGTCTGGACGACCGAGTTCGGCCGCACGCCGTTCAACAACACCGCGAACAACCCCGGCCGCGAGCACCACAACTGGGCCTTCAGCTCGTGGCTGGCCGGGGCCGGGGTGAAGCGCGGCCACGTCCACGGGGGGACCGATGAGTACGGCATCCGGGCCGTCGAGAAGCCGGTCCACGTCCACGACTTCCACGCCACGATCCTGCACCTGCTCGGGCTGGACCACACCAAGCTGACCTACCGCCACGCGGGCCGAGACTACCGCCTCACCGACGTCCACGGCGAGGTCATCAAAGAGGTCCTGGCATGAGTTTCGGCCGGGGTAACCACAGTTTTTCGCACGGGATTCCACCCCGTCGGGCTAACAAACTATACGGGCCGTCGTCGGTGCGGGCCGCGTGGAGCGCTCCAGGCAGCCGAACGCCGGGGGCATAACCCGCTGCAGGACAAGAACATGAGCGCATTTCGAACCCTGCTTGTCATGCTCCTCGCTGCCGTGTCGTTCCGCCCGGCGGGGGCCGACGACGGGCGCCTGCGCGACACCATCAACCGCGAGATCAAGTCGGGCTGGGCGAAGGAGAAGATCACCGCACCGGGTCGGTCGTCAGACCCGGTGTTCCTGCGGCGGGTGTACCTCGACCTCGTCGGTATGGTCCCCACCTACGAGGACGCGACCGCGTTCCTGAAGGACGCCGACCCGAAGAAGCGCGAGAAGCTCATCGAGAAGTTGCTGGCCGACCCGCGGTTCGCGCGGCAGCAGTCCCACGCGTGGGACCTGGCCATGCTGGGCCGCAGCGCCAAGCTCGTGGACGGGACCGTCGGCCACCGGAACCGCGAGCGGTTCCGCCAGTGGCTCGCCCGGCATTTCGAGGCGAACGAGCCGTGGGACCGCATCGCCGCGAAAATCCTCCGGGCCGAGGAAGATGGTTCACAACTCTTCTTCGCGGTGAACAACGGCACCGACGAGATGGTGACCGCGGTCTCGCGCGTCTTCCTCGCGACACAGATTCAATGCGCCAAGTGCCACGATCACCCGTACGAGCCGTGGACGCAGAAGGACTACCACGGCATGGCTGGTTTCTTCGTCCGCACCATGACCGTGGAAGTTCCGGGTAAGCCCGAGATCACGAACCAGAAGGGCAAGCAGTACCTCGTCGGCGAGAAGGCCATTGGCGAGGCCCTGTTCGCGACCGAAGAAATCGATCCGAAGACCAAGAAGAAGCAATCCATCCCCATCAAGCCCAAGTTCCTCAACGGCGTGGCGCTGACCGCGCCGGAAGCACCGAAGGATTACGTCGAACCCAAACTGAAGCCGGGCGAGGTGCCGCCGAAACCGGCCTTCTCACGGCGCGAGAAGTTCGTCGAGTGGATGACGGCGAAGGACAACCCGTACTTCGCACGGGCGGCGGTCAACCGCGTCTGGGCGCAGTTCATGGGGCGGGGCTTCGCACACCCGGTCGACGACTTCAACTCGCAGAATGCTCCGAGCAATCCGGAACTGCTGAAGGCCATCGAGAAAGAGTTCGTCGCTCACAAGTTCGATCTGAAGTGGCTCGTGCGGGAGATCGTTACCAGCGAGGCGTACCAAGCGACCGACCTTGGCCCTGTCACCGACGCGATGCCAAAGCACTACGAACGGGCCCGCATTCGCCCGCTGATCGTGGAGGAGTTGATCGCGTCGCTCCACATCGCGACAGGGCTCGGCCTCGAATCGGCCCTGAAGGCCGAGCCGAGCTCCCAGATGCTGCAGTACCTGGGTCAACCGACCGACGGC
>JBJSXS010000618.1:0-26308 GCA_046086545.1 Gemmata sp. | reverse complement strand
CCGCGCTCGACCAGGCGCCGGGAGGCGAGGCACGCGTCCGCGAAGTAACCCTTGCCGTAGGCGTCGCGCACCTTGACCGGCTCGCGCGTCACGTCGAACGCCTCCTGCGCTTCCGTCTGCATCCGGTAGGCGATTTCGAGGGACTGGATCCGGGCGTCGAGCTGGTCGTCGCCGCCGCGCTTGTCCTTGTGCAGCCCGTTCAGCTGGTTCAGCAGGTCGAGCTGCTCGCGCTGCGTGCCCGCGCCGACGTTCTGGTTGCGGATGTGGTCGATGACCTTCTTCGGGTCGAGGCTCTGGATGTGGCAGCCCTGGAACACGCCGGGCAGGAAGCTGTTGTTCCACAGGGCCGGCCCGACGACGGGCTTGCCCGGGCACAGCACCACGAACCCCGGGAGGTTCTGGTTCTCGGTGCCGAGCCCGTAGGTGAGCCACGACCCCATACTGGGCCGGATGGCCTGCGTGTTCCCGCAGGTCATGAGCAGCAGCCCGGGCTCGTGGTTCGGGATGTTCGTGTGCATCGAGCGGACGACGCAGATGTCGTCGATGCACGCCCCGACCTCGGGGAAGATCTCGCTGACCTCGATCCCGCTCTGCCCGCACCTCTTGAAGCTGAACGGCGACTTGTACAGCGGCCCGGTCTTGCGCTCGGTCGATTTGCCGAGCGCCCCGGCCGTCTTGCCGTGCTGCTTCGTCAGTTCGGGCTTCGGGTCGAACGTGTCCACCTGCGACGGGCCGCCGTTCATGAACAGGTGGATGACGTGCTTGGCCTTCGCGGGGAAGTGCGCCACCTTGGGCGCGAGCGGGTTGGCGCTCGCGGCCGGCGCCTCGCCCGCGAGCAGCCCCGCGAGGCCGAGTACGCCCAGACCGGTGCCGCTGCTCTTGAGCATGTCGCGGCGCGAAACCCCGAAATCAGGACGCATCGGCGGAACTCCCGGGTTCGTCTTCGTCGATCTCGTAAAGGAACACTTCCGAGTCGGTCAGTGCCTGTTCGTAGTACTGCAGGTACTCGGCGTCCGCGAAGTCGTCGCGGGTCACGCTCTCCTGCTCGATCACTTCCTGAATGAACCACCCGTGCTCGGCGACGCACCCGGCGGCGATGTGCATCGCGTTGCTCTGCGTCTGGTCCTTGATCCAGCAGTGCACCTCGGCGGTGTGGCCGTCGGGCTCGTCGCTGTTCGGGGCGGGCACCTTGTTCGCGTCGTCCCCCTCGGGGCTGAAGTCCAGGCGCTCGGCCGCGAGCCGCAGGTACTGCATCGGGAGCCGCACCCAGTCGTTCTCCACCGGGTCGTCGCCGTTCGCGCGGGCCGCGGCCTCGAAGATGCGCCCCGCCAGCTGCTGCGCTTCGGCCGCCGAGAGGGACGCTTCACCCGCCGGGGCCTTCAGGGTGACCTTGTCGCCCGAGTGCGATACTTCGATATCGGCCATCTGGTCGCTCGCGTTGATGGAGAACCGTAACGGGCCGGAGGCCCGCCCTCCATCAGTCTACGTACAGCAACTCGTTGCTGGCGAGCAGAACCTGGGCGTACTGCTGCCACCGTGTCAGCTTGTCGTCGGTCTGGGGCGGCAGCCTCAGGAACCGCAGGGCCAGATCGAGTTCCGCTTTCTCGGGCGCGCGGCCGAACGCGACCGCGTACGCGGCCGCGACGCGCTCCTCGTCGGTGGCCCCCATCGCCTCCACGCGCTTCGCGAACGCCTGGGCCTGCGAGGCCATGAACTGGCTGTTGAGCGCGAACAGCTGCTGCTGCGGGACGGTGGTGACCGTGCGCTTGTCGGCGGTGACGTTCGCGTCCGGGAAGTCGAACAGCCGCAGCAGGCCGTCGAGCTCGTGCCGGCTCACCTTTGCGTACACCGTGCGGCGCCTGGCGTTGGCGTCGCGGAGGTCGAACGTCGGCCCGCCCATCTTCGCGTCGAGGTTGCCGCTGACCGCGAGCAGCGTGTCGCGCCAGTCCTCGACGTCCAGCCGCTTGCGGGTGCCGCGCCACAGGTACACGTTGCCGGCATCAGCCCTGTCGTTCGCCGCGTCCGGCTTGCTCTCGAGCTGGTAGGTGGCGGCGGTCATGATCTGCTTGTGCAGCCACTTCACGCTCCAGCCGTTCTTGACGAAGTTGACCGCGAGCCAGTCCAGCAGCTCGGGGTGCGACGGCCTGTCGCCCAGCGCGCCGAAGTTCGACGGGCTGTTCACCAGCCCGCGGCCGAAGTGCCACGCCCACACGCGGTTCACGAACACGCGCGCGGTGAGCGGGTTGTCCTTCGAGCCGATGGCGTTGGCGAGGTCGAGGCGCGTGAAGTCGGCGCCCGCGGCCTTCGGCGCCGGCAGCACCTGGAGGAACCTCTTGGGCGCGTCCTCCCCCTTCGTCGCGGGGTTGCCCCGGATGTACACCTTCATGCCGGGGCCGTTGCCGCTGATGACGTGCGCCACCGCGGGCGCCGGCGGCATCGTCTTCTTGATCTCCGCCGAGCCCTCCGCCGCCGCCTTCATCGCGAGCAGCTTGGTGACCTGCACGGCCCACGGGTCCTTCTTGGCCTTCAACTCGGTCTGCATCTTCTTGAACTTGTCGTCGGCCTTCTTCAGTTCGGCTTGCGCCGCCTGGTACGCCTTCACCTCCTCGGGCGAGCCGAGCGCCGCGTCGCTCATGTTCGTGCCCATGTAGATGCCGGCGATGGAGTAGTAGTCCTTCGTCGGGACCGGGTCGAACTTGTGGTCGTGGCACCGGGCGCACGCGACGGTGATGCCCAGGAAGCCCCGCGTGAGCGTGTCCACGCGGTCGTCGAGTTCCTCCGCGATGGCCTGGTCCCGGGCGGTGTTCTTGTAGTACTCGGCGCCCAGCCCCAGGAAGCCCAGCCCGGCGTACTTGGTGAACGGGTCGGCGGGCGCGTCGGTGAGCATGTCGCCGGCGATCTGGAGCTTCACGAACTGGTCGTAGGGCATGTCCGAGTTGAACGCCGCGATCACCCAGTCGCGGTAGCGCCACGCCTGGTTCTTGGGCTTCACGCCGAACGTGTGCGCCTGGTCCTCGGCGTACCGGGCCACGTCGAGCCAGTGCCGCGCCCACTTCTCGCCGTACTGCGGCGACGCGAGGAGCCCGTCGACGACCTTCGCGAACGCGTCCGGCGACTTGTCACCGAGGAACGCCGCGACGGCTTCCGGGGACGGCGGGAGGCCGGTGAGGTCGTAGTACGCGCGGCGGATCAGCGCGCGCTTGTCGGCCCGCGCGACCGGCTTCAGCCCCTTCTCCGCGAGCTTCGCCTGCACGAACGCGTCGACGGCGCCCGTTGCCCCATTCGGAACGGCCGGCTCCTTCGGCGGGACGAGCGACCAGAACTGCTTGCCCTTCTCGATGTCGATGCCGGCCGCCTTCGCGATCTCGCCGGTGCGCGGGTCCGCCGCGCCGTCGGCGATCCACTTCTCGAAGTCCTTGATGACCGCGTCGGGGAGCTTCTTGTTCGGCGGCATCTTCAGCTCGCCGTCGTACTTGAGCGACTGGAGCAGCGTGCCGGCGCCCACCTTCCCCGGCACCATCGCGGCGCCGGTCTCGCCGCCGGCGAGCAGCCCGGCCCGCGTGTCGAGCTTCAATCCGCCCTTGAGCTTCTTCTCCTTCGCGGCCTCTTCCGAGTGGCACTTGTAGCACTGCTCGACGAGCACGGGCCGGATCTTCGTCTCGAAGAACTCGACCTTTGCGGCGTCCAGCTTGGGCGCCGGGTCCGCGGCCTTGACCGCCGACGGGACGAGGAGCGCGGACGCGAGTGCGATTCGGAGCATGGGTCTGCTTTTTCGGGGTTGCGAACTTCGCGGAGGGCGGTTGGCCGGGGTGCGGGCGGGCAATTGGTGGGAGAGTGCGTCCCGCGCGCACGATATTATCAGAGGAGAGCCCGCGGAGCCAACAGGAAATCTCATGACCATCCGCGAAGCGACCGAGAGCGATTGGCCCGCGGTGTGGGCGCTCTTTCAAGCGACCGCGGCGGGCGGCGACGTGTTCGCCTACGACGCGTCCACCCCGGAAGCGGTCGCACGCAAGTTGTGGTTCGACGCGCCCGCGCGGTGTTGGGTCTGCGAGGCGGGGGAACGGCTCGCCGGGACGTACTACGTGCGCCCGAACCAGCCCGGGCGCGGCGGGCACGTCGCGAACGCCGGGTACATGGTCGCGCCGGAATGCCGCGGGCGCGGCCTCGCGCGGGCCATGTGCCTCCACTCGCTCGCCTCCGCGCGCGCTGAGGGCTTCACCGCGATGCAATTCAACTTCGTGGTCGCCACGAACGTTGCGGCGGTGCGGGCGTGGGAGGGGTGCGGGTTCGCGGTCGTCGGGCGGCTCCCGGGCGCGTTCCGGCACCGCGAGTCGGGCCCGGTCGATGCGCTCGTGATGTTCCGCGCGCTGTGAGCGGCACACCGAATCGCGGTGGCCCGACGTTGGCCCGCAGGCCGCCAGGCCCGCTGCCGCCCGCGTCCATCGGCGCCCCGCGGCGCTAGCGGGTGAAGACGAAGTAGCCCACGACCGCGGACAGGATCAGCACCAGCGCGACCAGCACCGGGGTCCAGTTGAACCCGTTCTGGGGCCGCCGCGTGCGCTCGCGGGGGGGCTCGTCCGTTTCTTCGTCTTGCCGCGCCGCGGGCCGCACTTTTGGGACCGGCTTCGTTTTCGGGCCCGAGAACGGGCTCGGCCCGGAGTAGGCGTACGGCGCCTGGTGCGCCACGTTGTACGTGGCGGGCTCCGCCGGCGGTGCTTTGGGCCGCGGGTTCGGTGGCGCGCCCGTCGCCTTCGGGGCCGCCTCGTAGGGGGCCGTCTCGTCGGGGCCGGGGGTTCGGGTGTTCGGCCGCGCCACCGCGCCGGGCGCGACCACGAGGTCGCGGAACTCCGGCACGCTCGACAGCGGGGCGAACTGGCCGTGCTTCGTGCGGCTCACCAGCACGCCCGACGGGTCGCCCAGCAGCCTGTCGCGCAGCGCCTTGCGGATGCCGTCGGTGCTCCCCTTCACGGTGGTCGGCTTGTCGTTCTCGTCGCGGTACACCAGGTACCACACGTCGGCGGCGGGTTGCGCCGGCTGCGCCGGCGGTTGGCCCGGGGGCGCGGCCGCCGGCCGGGCCTGGCCGGTCAGGTCTTCGAGGAACTCGCGGCAGCTCGCCGGGCGCTGGCCCGGCTCGGCGCTCATCGCGCGGCGGATGGCCCAGTCCACCCGGTCGGACACCGCCGGGTTCAGCTCCTTGGGGGACTTGAACTCGTTGCGGATCTTCCGCATCCAGCAGTCGAGCGGGCTGGCGTTCTCGAACGGGATGGTGCCGGTGACCATGGCGTAGAGGGTCGCGCCGAGGGAGTAGATGTCGCCGCGCACGTCCACGGTCTTGGCGTCGCGGAACTGCTCCGGGGCCATGAAGTGCGGGGTGCCGAGCCCGCGCCCGGTGCGGGTCAGGTTCAGGTCGCCCTCGACCTCCTTCACCAGCCCCATGTCGGTCAGTTTGGCCACCCCGTCCCGGGTCACCAGGATGTTGTCGGGCTTCACGTCGCGGTGCACGAGCCCCTGCTTGTGCGCGCGCTGGAGCCCGTCGGACACCTGGCCGATGAGCCGGACCGCCTCGGCCTCGGGGTACGCCCCTTGTTTTTCGAGCCGCTGGCCGATGGACTGGCCGTCCACGAACTCCATGACCAGGAACGGGTGCGGCATGGTCCCGCAGTAGTCGAGCGCCTTGACCACGTTGGGGTGGTCGAGGACCTTGGCGGCCATGAACTCGCGCTCGAACCGCTGGACCAGGACCGGGTTACTGGCGGTGGCCGGTGCGATCACCTTCACGGCCACGATCTCGTTCGTGGTCCGGTTCCTGGCCTTGTACACCGTCCCCATCCCGCCCTCGGCGATCTTCGACACGATTTCGTAGTTGCCGAGCGTGGACGGGACGGGCGTTTCGACGGCCATAGTGAGGGGCTCCGGCGACCGCGTTGGGCGCGCAGCGGCGCGCAGTCCAGTGTTTATAGTCCAAATGTGGGCAGCGTGCGCGGACAGTTCCGGTTGGGCGGCGAAACCGGCCGGGGTAGAATAATTACAAGACCGGCTCGTGGCGCGACATAACCGGCAGGACCGACATCGCCTTTCCAGGTTTCCGAACTCCCGCGATTTGTGCGGGTTCGTCGCTTGTCAAGGTCCGGGGCATCCGTCAGAATCGCATCTGGGAACGCTCCGCCCGGCCCCGGCCCGCACGCGGGCTTCGCAGGGACTCGAACGCCATGAGACTGTTCGGCATCCTGCTGACCTTCTTCTGCCTCGTGGCCGGGGGAGCGTACGTCTACTTCGGCGCCCAGGACTACAAGGGCCGCCAGGAGACCAACGCCCGCGTGCTGCGGCACCTGATCCTGCTCCAGGGCCTGCCGGCCGAGGGCGCCGATTTCAGCCCCGAGGACGAGACCCCGTTCGAGGTGCGGCTGACCACCGGCGAGTCGAGCAGAACGGTCAGCAAAAAGCTGGTCGAAAACTACTTCAAGGACAACGCCGCCGCGCCGCCCGCGACGGACACCGCGACCGCCCCGGCCGTGCCTCTGGGCGGCACCGAGGCGGTTCTCAATCAGGTGGCCGAACTGAAGCGCGTCCGGGCGCTGCTGAAGGCCGAACTGGAAAAGGTCAAGGACGCGCCGGCGCAGAAGATCGCGCTGCTCGTCCGCTCCGACTCGGTGGGCGCTGGCGGCGCTACCGGCGCCGGCTGGCTGCTGCTCCACGCCGAAACGATGAACGAGCGCATCGAGTACCAGGACTGGGCCGCGCCCACGAAGATCGAGGCCGTCGACGAGAAGACCAAAGGCCAGGAGCGTGCGAAGACGCCGAGCGAGGTCGCGGACGACGCCGAGCGCCTCGTCCACGCCCTGGACCGGAAGTTCTACCGGGTCGCGCCGAAGCTGTACGAATCCGCCGACGCGGCCCTCTCGCCCGCGAAGTGGGCCGCCCTCCAGGGGCAGCCCGAGGGCGTGGCCCAGTTGCCGGTTTCGACCGACGACGCCGACCGCCGCGCCCGGCTCGCGCACCTGCTGGTGCACCTGGACCGCGACTCGGCCTGGCAGCGGCGCGTGGCGGTGGTGGTCGGGCTCCGCCGGTACGTCGCCGCGGTCGCAACTCAGGCGAGCCGGTTCCGCGAGATGCGCGACCAGGTGGACCTGCCGGTCGCGGCCGACCAGGCGACCTTCCAGCGGGGCCAGGACGCCCTCATCAGCGAGGCGCTGATCCAGTCCGCCCGCGCCCGCACCACGGCCGAGGCCCGCAACAAGGCCGAGAGCCAGTTGGTGTCGGCCAAGGCGGCCGTTGAGCAGCGGCAGACCCAGATCGACGACCTCGAGGCGAGCCTCAAGAAGGTGCGGGCCGAGGTGGACCAGCTGCTCGTGCGGCAGACCGCCGTCGAGGCCGACCTGTTCGAGATCCAGCGCGAGGTGAGCCTGACGCTGGAAGAGGTGTACCGGCTGGAGGCGCTGCTCGTCGAGGCGGAGCGCGAGCGGTACGGCCTCTCGCCCCGCCCGTAGCGGTGCGGGGTTCTTTCTGCGGCCGGCCGCGTGACGCCGCCGGCGGGAGTGCGGTGGCGCGACCGAACGGCCCACAGGCCAAGGTGCGACGATGACGGCGATCGGCAAACTGATGGCCTTCGCGCTGTTCGTGGTCGGGATGGGCCTGCTGATGTGGGCGGTGGCCGTGTACGTCCAGCGGCCCCCGTTCCACGAGCCGCTGCCCGAGGGCGGCGGCCCGCCCGTCGGGAGCCCGGTCACGTTCGCACAGTTCAAGGCCGAAACCGAGGTGCTCGGCCGGGCCGCCGCGGTCGCCGGCGACACGTGGGGCGCGAACCTGAAGGAGTTGGAGACCCGCGAGGCGTTCCGGCAGTCGCGGCTCAGGGCCTACGCCCAGCGCCGCGAGTGGGCCAGGACCGGCAACGCCAAAGACCTGTCCGAGCCGGGCAACCCGGACAGCGGGAAGGCGTTTTACGCCCCGGTCGTGGACCCGGCCCTCAAGCTGTACGACCTGACGGTGGACGCGGCCGGCAAGCCCAAGGGGGAGGCGGTACTGGGCGGCGACAGCCTGCCGCTCCGCGGCACCGAGAAGCTGAGCAGCAACATCGAGGCCGACATCAAGCGGATGGACGAGATCGGCAAAGAGGTCCACCAGCAGCGGGGGCTGTTCGACGAGAAGAGCAAGACGGTGAGCGACACGGAAAAGAAGCTGCTCGCGACGACCGTGATCCGCGACAGCATCCAGTCCGAGTGGTTCTTCCTGTCGTCCTTCGAGGTGAACGTGTACGAGACCCGGGAGACCGTGCTGCGCCGCGAGCGGCAGTTGCGGAACCGGCTCAAGGCGCTGGGCGTCGTCGACCCGTAACCGGCGCCTGGCGCACCCAGCGGACAGACGAGATCCGAACAAGGTGAGGCGCTTCAGGATTTGAGCCTTTAAAATTGGAACTGGTCCCGCCGTGGCGGGTCGGGAGGGCGTGCGATGAGTTGGCTCGGCAAAATTATGACGTTCCTGGTGGTCGTCGCCGCGCTGGCGTGGATGTACTTCACCGTCACCGTGTTCGTGACCCGCACCAACTGGAAGGCGCGGGCCGACGCGAGCGAGAAGGCGCTGGCCGAGAGCGAGAAGAACCGCGTCACCGAACAGCGCGCCTGGGAGACCCAGCGCGCGCAGCTGACCGCCCTGCTCGAGACCGAGCGGGCCCGCACCAAGCAACAGGGCGACGACTACGCGGCCCTGGAGTCCCTGAGCAAGAAGGGCAGTGACACCAACGCCCAGCTCATGGCCATCAACGACCAGGCGGCCAAGACCGCGGCCCTCCGCGACGCCACCGAGAAGGCGACCCAGGCCGAGCTCAAGGACACCCGCGACCGCAACGCCAAACTCGAGGACGCCGCGGTCAAGCTGGTGCTGGACAAGCAGACGGCCCAGCGCGAGCAGCTCAAGGCCGAGAACGAGCGGAACCTCCAGAAGGCCATCGCCGACGACTACGGCCGCAAGATCGCCGAGCTGACCGCGCTGGTGACCGAGTTGCGGCAGACCGGCGGCGGGGGCGGCACCGCGCAGGTGCTGCGGACCGTTCAGAAGGAGCCGACTCCGCTCTCGGACAACACCCGCGGCACCGTGGTCCGCGACGTGTCCGCGGCCGGGTTCGTCGAGATCAGCCTCGGCATCGACGCCGGCCTCGAGCCCGGCTCCAAGCTGGACGTGTACCGCGAGAGCGAGGGCAAGTACCTGGGCACCCTGGTCGTGCAGGGCACGTCGCTGCGGCCCAAGCAGGCCGTCGCCACCTTCCGCCCGGCCCGCAACGTGCCCCTGTCGCAGCTCCGCCCGGACGAGCTGCCGCGCAAGAACGACAACGTGGGCATCATCCGCTAACGGCCCGTTCGCACGGAGACTTTCCGATGGCAAAGACCAGAGACCGGGACCGCGACGACGACCGCCCCAAGCGCCCGCAGCCGGTGAAGCGCGACGGCCCGTACCTGATGATGCTGTTCATCACCCTGGTGGCGATGACGACCGGGTGCGTGCTGCTGTACCTGGACAACGACGAGTACGGCGCGAAGCCGGCGCCGAAAGAAGCGGTCCCCACCGTGCGCAAGCTCGGCGATCCGGTCCCGGCCGAAGCGGCAGCGCCGCCCGCGCCCGCGCCGGCCACGCCCACCGGTATGCCGTAAGCGAATCGCGATCCGCCGACCGCACTTGCGCCCCGGTTTCCCGACCGGGGCGTCGTCATTTCCGGTGCTCCAACTTCACCTTTATTTCCCGGAACAGGTTCGCTAATGTCCGCGCCGTCGGGTCGAAGTGGCAGGCTCACCAGGGAAGGGGCGTTGGCGTATGCGTCGCGCAACGGCGTGGTTCGTCGTGGTCGGCGTTACGGTGCTCGGGACCGCCGTGCCGGTGTCGGCCGCGGACGGGTTCTGGGTGTCGGTCGCGTCCGGCGTGACCGGCTCATCGAACCCGACCGTGTACCAGGAGTGGTGGTTCGACACGCCCCACGGCCCGCCCCCGGTGGCCGTCACCCGGCTGACCGGCGATACGGTTGAGGCCACCACCGCCGGCGGCAGCAGCTTCTTCACCGGCGGCGCGGTGCCCGTGGTGCTGCACACCACCGACGGCTATGCGTACCTCGTCGGGGGCACTAAGCCGAGCGACCTGAGCGACGCACTCAAGCGGCAGGTGGCGGGCGGCGGGCTGGCGACGGGTACGCCCGACGCGACCGCGACCGCCCCGCCCGAGAACGCGGCCCTGCTGACCGCGGATTTGGGCGAACCGGACGCGAGCGGGGTCCGCGCCTTGACCGTTGCGGTCACCGACGCGCTCATGAACCCGCTTGGCACGGGTACGGCCACGGTGAACGTGCCCGACGGTGGCTGGTGGGTGGTCGGCCTGGGGCCGGGCAGCATCGTCATCGACCCGGTCCCGACGCCGACGCCGACGCCGACGCCGACGCCGACGCCGACGCCGACGCCGACGACTGGAACGGTTGCCACGCCCGAACCCGCCACCGGCGCGCTACTCGGACTGAGTGGGCTCGCGGCGGCCGGCTGGCGGGTGCTCAACAAGCGCCGCCGCGAGAAGTAAGAACGTCACCCGACGCCCTCGAAACGCGACCCGACGGGTCGCGTTTCTGCATTTACGCTCTCAGCGAGCCGGGCGAGCGCGCCACACATCGGTTCGTCCGATGCGATCCCTTCGCGGTCCCCTGCTGGAAACGGGCGGGGGCGTTCCTAATCATGTCAGCAGGAGCCGGCGGGGACGCCGGCCGCTGTCTTCACCCATCACCGGAGTGCCACCATGCCGGCTCAAGTTACGCAACCCGCCCCGGACTTCACCGCCGACGCGGTCGTCAACGGCGAGATCAAGAAGGGGTTCAAGCTGTCCGAGCTGCGCGGCAAGTACGTCGTGCTGTTCTTCTACCCGCTCGACTTCACGTTCGTGTGCCCCACCGAGATCATCGCGTTCAGCGACCGCATGGCGGACTTCGAGAAGCGCAACTGTCAGGTGGTCGGGGTGTCGGTGGACAGCGCGTACTCGCACCTCGCCTGGATCGAGACGCCGCGCGCCAAGGGCGGGCTGGGCGGGCTGAAGTACCCGCTGGTCGCGGACCTCACCAAGAAGATCAGCGCCGACTACGGGGTGCTGCTGGACGCGGGCATCGCGCTCCGCGGACTGTTCGTCATCGACAAGACCGGGACCGTGAAGGCGATCACGGTTCACGACCTGCCGCTGGGCCGGAGCGTGGACGAGGCGCTGCGGGTGCTGGACGCGCTGCAGCACTTCGAGAAGCACGGCGAGGTGTGCCCGGCCAACTGGACCCCGGGGGCCGCGACCATCGACACCAAGAACGCGAGCGCGTACTTCGAGAAGGCCGCCGCCGGGAAGTAGGCGTCACCGTTCGGCCGTCAGTGTTCAGTGAAGACCGGCTGGTTCGGGCAGGTTCCGGACTGAACACTGGCGAGCGAACACTATTCACACGCACGCTTCCAGCATCAGGAAGTTGTCCGGCGCCTTCTGGTACAGCGCGGCCGCGGCCCGGAGCGTTTTGATGCGGTCCTCGTGCCAGGGGTTTTCGAGGGCCGGGAGCGAATCCGGGTACGGGAAGTTCTCCAGCAACTCGCGACGGACCAGCATCGCCCGCACCTTGCGGATGCGCTCGTCGCCGACCAACTCGCACGTCAGGAACAGCGCGTAGGTGACGGTCGTCACCGGGTGGCCCGCGTCGCGCCGGATGTGCCCCCCCACAAAGTGTTCCGCGACCGCGTTCAGCACGAAGTTGAGCAGGAACCAGCGGTCCTCTTTCGCGATGGGCATGACCGGGTTGGCGACGGTCGTGGCGCGGGCCGCGGCCCACACCTTCTGTACCGCCACCCGGTTGAGGAACACCTCGTCCAGCGACCGCTCCATTACGGTGCGGATTTTCAGCCCGCCGTCGCCGAACGTGTTCAGGCTAACGATGATGCGCTCGAGGAACTCCTTCGCGTGCCACTGCCGGCTCGCCTGCCGCCGCGCCCACCACCACGTGAACACGAACGTCGCGCCGGACGTGAGCGCGGCCACCAGCACGGTCACAATGACGCGGTGCGTGACGTCCGCGGACACCTTGTCGCCGTCGAGCGCGAAGAGGAGCATGGGTGAACCTCGGTCGGCCCGCGGGTGCGCGCCCACGTGTGGCTATTCGCGGGGCGGCGCGCGTTATTCGTCGAACGCGCCCTTTTCCCGGCCGCGGATGGGGAACGGGACGGGCGCGAACGGCACCGCGTAGTTCGGGATGCTCGCGGGCGCGGTCGTGCACCCCGTGGTGCGGTCGGCGGCGGCGGTTCAGCCACAGCCACCCGTGGGCGCCCGGGCCTCGCAGAGCTGGCCGAGCGGGCGGCCCCACTCGAGCGCCCCGCCGCCCTCGGAGATGAATGCGGGTGGGGCCGGCACGACGTGCCCGAACTCCAGCTCCTCGCCGGCCTGGTGCCGCACCTTCGGGACGGGCATCGGCGCTCGGGGCCGGCCCGCAAACAGGTGCCTGCGGCGCGCGGGCGACCACCACAGTTTGGGGCGCTCGCCGCTACCGACTGCCGAACAGACCCACCGAGAAGTTGAACACCTGCTTGTGGTCGTTGGGGCCCTTCACCACCGGGAACGCGATGTCGAACGCCAGCGGCAGCGGTCCCAGTGCCGGCACCGACAAGCGGATGCCGGTGCCCACCGACACGCGGTAGTTCTTGATCTCGAAGTCCCGCTCCACGGTGCCGTGGTCCACGAACGCGACCCAGAACATCTTGTCGCTCGGCAGGATCGGCACCTGGTACTCGATGGTGTTCAAGAGCGAGAACGTGCCGCCCAGAGCGAGGTTGGAGGCCGGGTCGAACGGCCCCACCCCGCGGAAGCTGAACCCGCGGAAGCTGCGGATGCCGCCCGCGTAGAACCGCTCGTACACCGGCGTGTTGGAGCCGGCGACGGCGACCTGGGTGCGGATCCCGAGCACGTGCCGCCCGCTCCCGTCCTCGCGGGCCAGGTACTTGGTGGAGAAGAACTGGGTGAACTCGGCGGTGCCGATCGGGAACGTGTAGTCCCCGAACACCTGCTCGAACCCGGCGTCGAACACGTTGCCCTTGGTCGGGTAAATGTACGAGTCGCGGGTGTCCCGGTTGATGCCGGCCCGGAGCCCGAGCAGGAAGTGGGTGCCCTTGTAGTCGCTGATGTCCGGCGGCGCGTAGGCCGGCACGTTGTGGATGTTCACCCCCTCGACCCGGGTCGAGAGGCTCGCGGTCCAGATCGGGTCGAGCCGCCGGTCGATGGTGACGCGCCCGCCGTACCGGTCCTCGTTGTACTCCGCGAACGCGCGGTTGTAGAAGTAGGCCGAGTTGGTGAGCCCGAACGGGGTGTCGAACAGGTACGGCTCGCGGAACGTGACCGAGTACCGCTGGAAGTTGGTGCCCGGCGCGGCCTCGATGCGCAGCTCCTGCCCGGCCCCGCGGAACGCGCGCCCGTACCGGAAGTCGTCCCAGCTCGTCGGGAACCGGAACAGGTCGAAGTTGCGCTCGTTCAGCGCGATGTTGCCTGTCAGCCCGGCGTCCGAGTTCACGCTGCCGCCGAACACGAGCTGCCCGGTGCGCGCCTCCTTGACCCGCACGCGGATGTCCTTGAACGTCCCGTCCAACTCGTTCGGCAGCACCTCGACGGTGGGCGGCTCGTCGGTGTCGAAGATGCCCAGCCGGTTGAGCCGCATCCGGGCGTCTTCGATCTTCGGGTACTGGAGCACCTGCCCCGGGCGCAGGTCGAGCTGGTTCATGATGACGCGGTCCTGCGTTACCTCGTTGCCCTCGATGATGATGCGCCCGATGCGGTCCGGCACCCCGCGGTCGTTCTCCACGTTGTACTGCACCTGCACCAGCCCCGGCTGCACCTCGTACCAGTCCTCGCGGATGCCGGCCGAGATGCCGCGCAGGCCGTAGTAGTCGCGGAGCCGGGTCAGGTCGCGCTGGGCCACGCGCCGGTCGTACCGCTCGCCGGCCTTCAGCTCGGTCACCGCCTCCAGCTTCTCCGTCGGGTACGAGTTGTTCCCGGTGATGATCTTGTCCGACACCCGGTACTGCTGTCCCTCGACGATGTGGTACACGACGGTCACGTGGCTCATGTCGGCCGAGCGCCGCACCTCGGGGGTGATCTGGGCCGCGAGGTACCCGAGCGCCTGGTAGTACTCGATCAGCGCCTTGCGGTCGAGTTCGAGCGACTGCGGGTTGAACTTCCCGCCGATCAGGCCGGCGAACTCGGCCTTGGTCACCAGTTGCGTCTTGAGCCGCCCGGTCTGCGCCCCCGCGTTGCCCACGAACTCGATGCCGGCGACCTTGACCACCGGCCCCTCGACGATGTTGTACACCACCCGCGAGTCGGTCGGCTTGTTGCCCTCGACCAGTTCGACGCTGGCGTAGTACCGGCCGTCGTCCTGGTACCTTCTCAGGATGGACGCGCGGCCCAACTCGTTGGCCTGCGGGTTCATCGGGTCCCCGCGGCGCAGCCCGGTGAGCGTGCGCAGCTCGCTGTCCTTGAGGTGCTCCGCGCCGCGGTACACGATCTCCTGGACCGTGCTCCCCAGCTCGGTCACCTTGACCACCACCGTCAGCCCGCCGCTGGCCTCGCTGACGGTCAGCACCTGCACCCCGTCCGGGGTGAACCACCGGGTGCTCTGGAGCCGGCGCACGTCCTCCTGGATGAGCGCCTGGTCGTAGGGCTTGCCCACCCGGGTGTGCATCTGGTTGAGGATCTGCGCGCTGGTGTGGAGCCGGTTGCCGGCCGTCTGGATCTCGACGATCTGCTTGCCTTGCGGGTTGTCGGCCGCCCCGAGCCGGCCGCGCGCGCCTGCGAACAGTGCGAGCACGAAGCCGGCGGCGACCAACCACGGGCGGAGACCACGGCGGACGGACATCGGAATCCCCTTTGGGGCACCGGGCACAACACGAGCGGCATCTGTGGCGCGAGTCGGGCAGATACGCACCGGGGGATTTTGTGTCAAGATCGCGACGGGAACTGACGAAAGGCCGGTCGGCCGAGGGGTCGGGGCCGACCGGGGCCCCTTTATTACCTTACCCGGACTCGCACTCAGACTATTTACGAACCGTCACCTCGTACCGGTGGTGGTTCGACCGGTTCGGCTTCTCGCCGGCCGGCGGCGGGAGGGTGAGCGTGAACCCGTCGCCCGTCGCCGCGTACTCGAACGGCTTGTCCGTGTACGGGTCGTTGGGCACCGGCACCGCCTTGATGTCGGCGAGCGCGTTCGGCACCTTTCCGCCGCCCGCGGCCGCGTGCAGCCGGACCGCCTCGATGACGCGGAGCGCGGCGACCCGGCGGTCGGTGCGGGCGTGCGCGTCGTGCACCTTCTCGACCGCCGGCAGGGTCAGCGCGAACACGCCGACGATGGGGTCGCCCGTTTCCTTCTTGAGCTTGTCCGCCCGCGCGCGGACCTTCGTCAACTCGGCCCGCGCGTCGGGGTAAGGCAGCGCGAAGCACTTGGTCTGGTCGTCGCTCATCGCGCGGCACGCGGCGATCGCCCGCAGCGCGACCGCCTGCGCGGGCGGCATCTTCTCGACCGTCGCGGCGGGCCAGCCGAGTTCAACGAGGTGCTTGCGCGCGGGGCCGGCGTGCAGCGCCACGTACCCCGCGAGCGCGAGCCCGCCGGGGGGCGCGCCCGGGGCCGCCGCGCCCATGCTGTTGAACGCGGTCAGCATCTCTTCGAGCATCGCGGTGGCGCGGTCGGCCGACACCGGCCCCTTTTCGAGCGCCCGGGCGTTCGGGAACAGGTTGTCGAAGATGCGCCCCTCCCCCTCCAGCGCCGACCGCGCGTCGAGCAGCGGCCGCGGGAGCGTGGTCAGCGCCCAGTACAGGTTCGGGCTGTTGGGGCGCCGGATCAGTTGCTCCACTTCGTTCAGGAAGATGGCGACTACCGCGATGCCGACGAGCGACTGGATGAGCGTCGCGCCCTCGCCCACGTCTTTGCCCATGCGGATGCCGGTGCGGATGTTGCGCACCGCGGCGTCGAAGTCGTTCTCCACGAGATCGACGCGGACGCGGAACCGCTGGAACCGGGCCAGCTCGCGGTACGTTTGCACCTCGGGCAGGAACAGGTCGAGGTTGTTGACCGAGATCTTCTGCGCCAGCTCCCAGTCGCACCGCTCGGCCCTCGCCGCCGCGTCGAGAGCGCGGAACGTCTGCGAGTAGCCGGCGAGGTACTTTTTGACCTCCGCGACGGGCAGCTTCTCGACGGGCAGTTGGTCCCACGCGTCCAGGGTTTCGTTCAGCTCGGCGGCCGCCTTCGGGTCGCGGGGCCACGACGGGCGCAGGATGGTCGCGCGGTGGTAGTCGACGGCCGCGTTGCCCGGCGCGCGGTCCCGCGCCCGGGGCAGCAGTTCGTACTTGAGGGCAGGGGTGGGCGCGGCCGCCGGGGTCGCGGCGAACGTGTGGACCTCGACCGTGGGCACGTCGGGTTGCCTGGCGCCGGGCGGAACGCCTTTCGTGGGCGGGTCTTCGGGCCGCGGGCCGGCGAGCGCCACCGCACCCGCGAGCAGCACGAACAGGAGAGCGCGGAACATGGGAGCCTCCGGGTTTGTGCCCGTCATCCGTCCTCGCGTTGCGGCGGCCCGACCGCGGCCCGGAACCGGGCGGCGGGCCGCGGCTACGGCTCAACCCCGGGGGGCAGCGCGGGCGCCGGGCGCTCGACGTACACGACCCGGGGCCGCTCCACGACCACCGGCGGGCGGGTGAAGTACGCGGCCGCGAACCCCGCGGCGACCACCGCGCACACGCCGGTCGCGACGCGCCAGAACAGCAGCGCGCGGGCCTTCGACTCGCGCCCCGCGGCGAACATCAGAGCGCTCCGGTCGAACCCGTGGGGGGCCGGGTCGAGCTTCGCGAGCGCCACCGCGAGCGGGTCGGGCGGGGGTGGGGTGGGGCGTGGGGTGTTCATTTGAGTTGAGCGGAGTCGGCGACCCCGAGCTTCTGGCGAAGGGTTTCGAGGCCGCCCGTGTAGCGGCGGTAGCAGGTGGCCGCCGAACTGCCGACGGCCTGAGCAATTTGCTCGAACGTGAGGCCGCCCCACAGGTGCGCGACAATGATCTCGCGCGTTTCGGCCGGTAAATGGGCGAGGGCGGCCGCCGCGGCCTTCGCGTCGAGGCCGGTGGGGTCGTAAGACGGCTGGAACCACCGGGGCGCGCTGTCGGCCGCGGCGGCCTCGTACTTGTGCCGCCGGCGCGCGGCCCGGCTCGCGTCGATGGCGCTGTTCCGCACCACCTTGTAGAGCCACGGGAGCAGGTTGTCGGGCGGCGTGCCCAGGCGCACCAGTTTGAGCAGCGCGGTCTGCACGACGTCTTCGGGACAGGCACACCACTGCCGCGCGTACAGCACGAGTGCCGCCGCGTACCGGTCCACCAGTTCGGCTAGCTGCTCCGGTCCCATCGGGAGAATGACGCCGGCCGCGGGGGGCCATTTCAGGGGGCACGCAACACTATACCAGAACGTATGAAGCTCGTTCCCCTCGGCGATCAGGCGGTTCTGGCGCACCTCCCGGACGAGCGCGCCGCGGTCGCGTTCGCGGCCCTCGTGCGCGAGGCGAACCCGCCGTGGCTGTTCGACGTGGTGCCCGCGTACGCGAGCGTGGGCGTGTTCTTCGACCCCGATGCGGTGACCGTGCAAGAGGCGCGAGGGTGGCTGGAATCGCTCGCGCCCCCCTCGGCGGACCCCGGGTCGCGGCTAAACGAGGGCGGCCGCGTGTTCACGATTCCCGCCTGCTACGAAATGCAGCTGGACCTGGCGCGCGTGGCCGAACACACACACCTTTCGCCCGACGACATCATTGCGCGTCACAGCGCGGCGACCTACACGGTGTACGCGATCGGGTTCGTGCCGGGGTTCCCATACATGGGCTACTTGCCCGATTCGCTGTGCGGGGTCGGGCGCCTGCCGAGCCCACGGTTGCGGGTCGAGCCGGGAAGTGTCGGGCTGACCGGGCGACAGACCGGCATCTACCCGCTGCCGCGCCCGGGCGGGTGGAACATCATCGGCCGCACGCCCCTCACCATCGTGGACGTGGCCGACGGGTTCTTCCCGCTGCGCGTGGGCGACACCGTGCGCTTCGCGCGCATCGACGAGAAGCGCTATCGCGAACTGGAGGGCGAGCGGCTTGCGCCCGCGGAAGCGACCCCTCCCCAACCCCTCCCCTAAGAAGGGACGGGCTTCGAACCTTCGCGCGCCGCAGACGTTTGCGTACTGTTTTGGTCTGAAGCCCCTCCCTTCTTAGCGGAGGATTTTTGGGCCTAGCCGTCGCGCTTGACGAGCCGCCAGCAGGCGAGCGCGAGCATCAGGACGATGAACAGCAGCGACACGCCGACGGCGCCGGCGAACGACGGGAACTCGACCAGGAGTCCGAGCACCCGCGACAGCCCTTCGGTCAGGTTCGCGTCCACGCTCAGCTTGGTGGTCAGCTTGTCCAGGTCCTTGTACCGCGGCAGGATGTTGTTCAGGACGTCCACGACGGTGGACACCCAGTCCGGGATCATGCCCGGGTCGGTCACCTTCCGCTGGTCGATGAACCCCTTCCCCTTCCCGATCAGCCACATGCCGAACATGAACGCGATGGACACCAGGATGGCGGCGATGGAACTGCGGGTGAGCACCGCGACCAGCGTGGACACCGCGTACACCACCGCGAACGTGAACGTCAGCGCCGGGACCACCAGCAGGAAGCTCGGGTCCCAGTACCCGGACCGGGCGGCCATCATCAGCCACGTCGCCCCGATGGTGAACGTGGACACGATGAAGATGAACGTCAGCCCCCCGATGTACTTGTAGACCAGCAGTTGCACCCGGCCGATCGGCTTGGAGATGAGCAGATCCAGGCTCCCCTTGCGGAGCATGTTGGGGATGAAGAACGCGGTGATGACCACGCTCAGGAGCAGCGTGACCGCGGCCCCGATCCCGTTCACCAGTTGGTCCTGGACGAAGTACAGGGCCAGCCCGAGCGGCACCCCGTCGATGGTGAACGCGCGGAACAGGACGTGGATCTTGTGCGGCCACCCGCGGGCGCCGGTCACGCTCTTGATCTTCACGTCGAACTGGTACTCGGGTTCCGCCACGCCCGCCCGACGAGTGACCTCCACGTCCGACTTGCTGACCCCCACGAACATTACGAACTGCGACTTCAGGAACTCGACCATGTCCTCTTCGGTCACGTTCTTGAGGTCGTCGTCCTTCATGTTGGGCGGCATGACCAGTTCGATCTTCTTGTCGGTGCCCCCCTGGTTCATGAGGCGGTTGCGGGCCTGCCGCGGGTCTTCCTTGATCTTCTCGCCCGCCGGGAGCTTCCACGCGGCCACCGCGAACCGGAACACGTCGATGCCGCCCGGCGCCTTCGGCTTTTCCTTGGGCTTCTCGTCTTCCTTTTTGTCCGTTCCGACCTTCGGGCCGCGGAACGCCTTGTCGGTGTACTCGGCCGACAGCGCGAAGGAGATGGTGCCGTCGGCCGCCAGCGCCGCCTCGGACGCCTTGTAATCGAGCAGCGGGGGCACCGCGACCGGCATCTTGCTGCGCCCGCGGTCCGGGAACACGAAGTTGAACTGGTTGAGCACCTCGGGCAGCGCGTCGCCGGGGCCTTGCGGCTCGTAGGAGATGCTGGCCACCAGCAGCACCATCAGCGCGCCCAGGCCGAGCATCAGGTAGATGACGAACCCGTCCACCGCCTCGCGGTACGAGTCCTTGAGGATGGCGAGGAACTGTGTCATGGTGTTACTCCCCCACCGGGCGGGCGCGGCGGCGCCGGGCGGCGCGGTCCACCCCCGGCTCTGCGCCCTCGACCAGCGTCATGAACACGTCTTCCAGCGACTGCTTCTTCTCGACGATGTGTGTGACCGTGAGGTTGCTCGCGGACAGCAGCTTCATCACCGGTTCGATGGTCTTGCCGTCGTGGATCTTGACCTCGTAGTGCCCCGCGGTGCCGGGCAGCGCGCGGACCTCGAACCCGAGTTGCGTCACCGCCTCCACCGGGAACGTCTGCCCGGTCAGCAGTCCGAGGACGAACGTGCCCTTGGTCTTGGTCAGCTCCGCGATGGTGCCCTCGCGCACCAGCTTCCCTTGCTGGAGGATCGCGACCCGGTCGCAGATCAGTTCGACCTCACCGAGCAGGTGCGAGTTGAGGAAGATCGTGTGCCCCTGCTCCTTCAGCTCGTTCATCAGGTCGCGGATCTCGCGCCGGCCCATCGGGTCCACGCCGTCGGTCGGCTCGTCGAGGATGATGAGGTCCGGGTTGTGCATCAGCGCCTGGGCGATGCCGAGCCGCTGCTTCATGCCCTTCGAGTACGTCTTGATCTTGTAGTGCATGCGGCCGGCGATGCCGACCTGTTCGAGCGTCTCCGGGATGCGCCTCTTGCGCTCGGCGGCCGGCACCCCGTACAGGCTGCCGTAGAAGTCCATGAGCGAGTACGCGGTGTGGTAGCCCGGGAACGCGTGGTCTTCTGGAAGGTAGCCGACTTTGCGCCGCGCGTTCACGTCGCCCGCGGGCATGCCCAGTAGCTCAGCTTCGCCCTGGCTGAGTTGGACGATGCCGAGCAGAACTTTGATGAGCGTCGTCTTGCCGGCACCGTTCTGGCCGAGCAGCCCGTAGATTTGGCCCTTCTCGACCCGGAGCGAGACGCCCTTGAGCGCCTCGATGCGGCCGTAGGTCTTGCGCAGGTCTTTGGTCTCGATCACCGCCACGGGTTCGCCTCCGGGTCGGGGCGGGACTCGCGCCTGAAGGAACCCGTCCCACCGTCACGCAGAAGATATTGACAACCGATCGCCAGAGCAATGGACTAGCGGCGGGTCGAATTTGGCCCGCGCGTCACGAACCGGGGAGCATTGCAGTGCCGAAGTTAACCGTCGAAGGGGTGGGCGAGTTCGAGGTTCCCGCCGGTAAACGGCTGGTGCTCGCGCTGACCGACGAGGCCGGGGCGGACCAACTGCACGCCTGCGGCGGGGGCGCCGCGTGTGCGACGTGCAAGGTGGAGTTCATCAGCGGGGAGCCCGCCCAGATGACCGAGGCCGAAAAGAAGGTTCTCGCCGCGAAGGGCCTCACCGGGGTGCGCCTGAGCTGCCAGCTCGCGTGCCACGCGGACATGGCGGTGCGGTGCGTCAGCCGGTTCGCCGGCAGCGGGCGCAAGAACGCGGGCACGCGCCCCGCGGACGAGATCGCCCCGCCGCCGGTGTGGGGGCCGAAGGGGTAAATCGGCGCGCCGCAAGCCGGGAAGACCTCGTTTCGAGCGCCCCGCGAACGGGTTCTTCGTGCCCCATCATTCCCCCTGCGACTCGCCCCACCCTCTCTGTCCCGCCCGGGCGCCGGGACAGTTTACCGCTCCTCGCTCGTCGCTTTTGCAACTGCCCTAGATTCGTTAATCCCTCGCGGTTATACGCGCCTTATGGGTGCAAATGTTTCTGCGGGGGGGCGGCCGTGGCGGACGACGCGAGCGAGCTGGTGGTCGAGACGCAACACCTGACGAAGATCTACCAGAACCGGCAGATCGCGCTCAACGACGTGTCGCTGTCCATCGAGCCGGGCAGCGTGCTCGGCCTGTTGGGCCCCAACGGGGCCGGCAAGACCACGTTCCTGCGCCTCATCCTCGGGCTGCACCGGCCCACCGCGGGGTGGGCGAAGGTGTTCAACCAGACGATGTCGCCGAACGCGGCCGACCTGCGCCGCCGCATCGGGTACATCCCCACGAACCCGCAGTTCCCGAAGGGCATGACGCCCATCGTGTACCTCGATTACATCGCGCGCCTGTTCGGGCTGCCCGCGAACGTGCGCAAGCCGCGGCTCGCCACGCTCATCCGCGCCGTGGACCTGCTGCCGCACTCCGGGGACTCCATCGCGCACTTCACCCCGGGGCAGACCGCGCGCTTGGCGGTCGCGGCGAGCCTGCTCAACGACCCGGACCTGCTCATCTGGGACGAGCCGACGCACGGGCTCGACATCGAGGCGCGGCGGTCGATGCTCGAACTCATCAAGTCGCTCGCGGCCGAGAAGACGCTCATCATCAGCAGCCACAACCTGAGCGACGTGGACGAGGTGTGCAACCACGCCTGCGTCCTCAACAAGGGGCAGATGATCTTTCACGGCACGCTGCAAGACCTGAAGGGCCGCATCCGCAAGAACCACTACGAGCTGGACCTCGACGGGGAGCAGAAGGCGATCACCAAGTGCGTGCAGGTGGTGCGCGGGATGAAGGACGTGACGCACGCGGCGCTGCGGCTCCGGCGGCTGGAGGTCAAGCTCGGCGACGAGACGCCCAACGCGGTCGCCCTCGCGCAGCTGTTCCAGACGCTCGCGGACCACAAGATCACGCTGATTACGGTGCGCAGCGTCGGCATGCAGACCGAGCAAGCGTACCTGGACCTTGTGGAGCGCGAGGAGAGCCGCGGGTTCGCCCGGCTGTACAAGGAAGTGGAAGCCGCCTGATTTCGTCACGAGTCACTGGTCACCGGCCCTCGGCCGGTTCTCGTACCCCGTGGGTGCGCTCACCGTGCCCTCGGCGAATGACCAATGACGAAGGGCGGGTGACGACAATGACGAAGGACAAGGGACGAAAGAAAATGGACGCGTCGCCGCCGGTCGTGACGGTACGGTTCAACCGGTTCCTCCCGTACTGGGCGGTGTTGCAGACCGACCTGCGCCAGACCGCGCGCAGCTGGGTCTACCGCCTGTGGGTCCTCGCGACGGTCCTCGCGGCCGCCGGGCTGCTGCTGTACTGCGTCGGGCTGCACAAAGAAGCGGGCATGCTGCAGAGCGCCGCGGCGCAGACCGGCGACCTGTTCCGGCTGATGATCCTCGGGAGCCTCGCGCTGGTGGTGGTGCTGGCGGTGTCGAGCATCAGCGGCGAGCGCGGCACCGTGGCCGACTCGGTGCTGAGCCGCGGGATCAGCCGGTACCAGTACTTCCTCGCCAAGTGGCACGCGCGCCTCGTCGTGGTTGCGCTCACCTTCGCGGTGCTGGCCGCGGGCGTGGTCGCCGCCAACTACTTCCTCTTCAAAGACGAAGCGCAAACGGACCTGTCGCTCGGCGGGGCGTGCGCCGCGGTGCTGGCCGTGTGCGCGGTGTTCGCGGTGATCGTGTCCTGGGGCGTGACCGTCGGCGCGCTGGCGAACAGCACGATGCTCGGCATCACCGTGTTCTGGCTCATGCTGTACGGGAGTGGGTTCCTGCTGTCGCTCATGCCGGAGCCGTGGCCGTCCCCGGACCGGCAGTTCGCGCGGCTGAAGTTCGTCCTGCAGGGGCAGTACGACCCGGCGGCGCTGACGCAACTGCTCGCCGCGTCCGCGGGACTGTGCGCGGGCGCCGCGGCCGTCGGCCTGCTCGGGTTCAGCCGCCGCGACGTGTAAGGGGCGAGAACCGGCTCGTCGACCGCGGCTATCATTTTCGCGCGTCGAGGGTGAAGAACATCTTCTGCTGCGCGTTCGGGCGGCCCTTGTACATCACCCCGAGGTACAGTCCCGGTTCGACCTCGCGGACCTCGTCCCGCACGTCCGGCCACAGCTTCGAGCCGGAGTAGTCGAAGATCAGCGACGGCTGCCCGTCGATCACGCTCTCGCCCTGGTACACCCGGGCCGGGATCGCTTTGCCGAACCCGAACACGCGGTTGATCATGGTGCCGTCGTCGCGAAAGATCTTGCACTGCCACGCGACGCCCGTCAGCCGGGAGTTCGCCGCGGTGAAGCGCCCGCCGGGGTTCTTGATCGCGCGCCCGGGCGCGAACCCGCTCGGCGGGTTCGCCGGCGGGGACGCCAGGTACAGCGCCTCCAACTCGCTCCTGGGCATTCGCACCAGATCACGCATCTCGCGCGGCGCTGGGACCGCCGGGGCCGGCTCTGCCGCCGACGCGACAGGACCCCCGACCAACACGCCGCCGAATACCGCGAGCGCCGCGAGACCGGGCGCGACCGCCCGGATGACGTTCCAATACATGATCGCATCCCCAGAAGGCATAACAAGATGTGTCGCCTGGATCGGCATTCCTTACGCCATTTCTCCAGATTCATGCGGGCGTGCCGCCGCGGGGTCTGCTGTGGGCGCGGCAAAGTCCATACGACCGGTCCCGCGTGCGCGGTTTCGGGCGGTCCGGGCGAGTTGGCGTGCGCGGTAAACACCGTTCCTCATGGAACATCGACGGGCGCTAGAACGTGGCCGGTCGGCGGCCCGCGCCCGGGTGTCCATCACTCCTTCTTGTCGTCCTTCTTTTCGGCGACCCACGTATCCTGTGGGGGGCGCTTCAGGTGGTGCCCGGTCGCGTCCTGATAGGCTTTCGCCGCCGCGAGCAGCGCGCTTTCGCCGAACAGGCGCCCGGTGAACGTGAGCGCGGTGGGCGAACCGCCCTTCGTGAAGCCGTTCGGCAGGCAGACGGTGGGGTGGCCCGTCAGGTTCGTGATGGCGAGGTCGTTGCCGCCCGCGTAGAGGTCCACCTTCTCCATCACTTTTGCCATCTCGCTCATCAGGAGCGTGCGGGCCCGCTGCGCGCGGAGGTAATCGACCGCGGACACGAACCGGCCGCGGCGGAACGTGGCGGGCCACAGCCCGATGCCCTCCTTAACACCCTCGCGCGTGATGTCGTCGAACGCGGCGGCCGCTTCCACGTCGAGAATCATGCTCACGATGCGGTTCGCGGTCGCGTGCGGAAGGGTGATCGGCACCACCTTCGCACCGAGGTCTGTCAGCGCCTTCGTGTCGGCGTCGGAAACGCCCTCGTTGACCCCAACCGTGAGGTCTCTCAGGTTCACGCCCGCGGGCCAACTGAACGGGCGGTCCTGCGCGGTCGCGTCCTTGCCATCGAACCCGTGGATCGCTCCGAGCACCAGCGCGCAATCCTCAACGCTGCGGCACATCGGCCCAATTTTGTCGAGCGACCAGCACAGCGCCATGCACCCGTGCCGGCTGACGCGGCCGAACGTGGGCCGCAACCCGGTGACGCCGCAGCGCGCACTCGGCGACACGATGCTGCCGAGCGTTTCGCTCCCGAGGCCGAACCCGACGAGGCCCGCGGCAACCGCGGACGCGGTGCCGGCGGAGGAACCGCTGCTCCCCTGCTTGATGTTCCACGGGTTGCGGGTCGTGCCGCCGAACCAGACGTCGCCCCAGGCCAGCGCCCCGAGGGTGGTTTTGCACGCCAGCACCGCGCCCGCGTCGTCGAGCCGCGCGGCCACCGTGGCCTTCTGACCGATGGTCTGCTCTTTGAAGTGGCCGGCGCCCCAGGTGGTCTTGTAGCCCGGGTACGCGATCAGGTCTTTCGCGGCCCACGGGATGCCGTGCAGCGGCCCGCGGTACTTCCCGGCCGCGGTCTCCTTGTCCGCTTCCGCGGCCTGCTTCAGCGCGAGTTCTTCGGTTAGCGACACCACGCACAGCAGCGCCGGGTCGTACTTCTTGAGCCGCGCGAGGTAGACCTTCGTGAGTTCGGTCGAAGTGATGACCCGCGCTTGCAGCATGTGCGCGAGCCGGGTGAGCGGCAGGAACGCGAGGTCGTCGTCCGTCTCGGGGCGCGCCGGCGGCTCCGGCTTCGGGCTGTACTCGGCCTTTCCGCGGCCCTCCTTCGACGGCGCGGCCCAGGGGTTCGGGTTGAAGTGAATCGCCGGCCCGACCGCGTTGCCGACCTCCGTTTTGTTCAGCGCCGCGACGTTCCGCAGTGTGTTCGTCAGCGCCGCGGCAACGGTCCTGCGCTCGGCGTCGGTGAGCGTGATCCCGGCGACCCACTCGGCCCCCTGAACCATCTCGGTCGTGACCGCTTCTCCTTTGGGCTGCGCGGCGGCCGCGGCGAGGGCGCGGTGGAAGGTGGCTCCGCCGACCCCGACCGCGGCGGCCGCCGCGAACAGTTCCCGGCGCGAAACATCGACGGACATGGCGGACCTCGTTGGTTCGGTTGGTCCGGGAGATTGTACCTGAACCTGCGGCGCCCCGGCGCGTCTGTGATGCGATTCCGGCCCCCGCGTTTAGGGGCGCGTGTGCTGGCTCAACCGCACGACGAGACCTGGCCCGCCGCCACCAACCTGGGCTGCCTGCGCCGGGCAGAAATGGACGCCGGGCGACCCGTCCGCGATGGCCGCCGGGTGCGCCCGGCACGTCGCGGAGAAGATCGCCGCGGCCGGCGCGGTCGCCAAGAATCGCTCGCCCACCTGTGCGGACCGCGGGTGCCGGGCGCTCGACGCGGTGCCGGGGAAGTGCGCGCCCGCACGATCACTTTCCGAACCGCTGCGGCGTGAAGGTCGGCAGGTCGGCTTTGTCGATGGCGAACGCGTACACGCGGAACGGCTTCTCGGCGACGAAGTCGTTGTCGGCGGTGACGAGCAG
>JBJSXS010000617.1:0-3476 GCA_046086545.1 Gemmata sp. | reverse complement strand
CTTCACCGAGGACAACATCAAGGAGCTCCGCAAGGAGGCGCTGCGTGAGGGGCTGGAGGGCATCAGCCCCCGCTACATCCAGGACAAGATCAGCAACGCGCTGGTCGCGCACCCGAACGAGGACAACATCAACCCGTTCATGGTGATGAAGGAACTGGAGGAGGGGCTCAGGAACCACTCTCTCATCAAGGACGAGGACCAGTACCGGCAGTACAAGGAGCTGCTGTCCGTCGTGCGCGAGGAGTACGAGGACATCGTGAAAAACGAGGTCCAGCGGGCCATCGCTGCCGACGAGGACGCGCTGATCCGCCTGTGCGGAAACTACATGGACAACGTGCGGGCGTACACCCAGCGCGAGAAGGTCCGCAACCGCTACACCGGGAACTACGAGGAGCCGGACGAGCGCCTGATGCGGTCGGTGGAGGAGAAGATCGACATCCCCGAGGGCCGCAAGGACGACTTCCGCCGCGAGATCATGAACTACATCGGGGCGCTGGCCATCGACGGCAAGAAGTTCGACTACAAGACCAACGAGCGCCTCCAGAAGGCGCTGGAACTGAAGCTGTTCGAGGACCAGAAGGACTCAATCAAGTTGAGTTCGCTGGTGTCGAACGTGGTGGACAAGGCGACGCAGGAGAAAATCGACGTCGTGAAGTCTCGCCTGATCCGCAACTACGGCTACAATGAGTCCAGTGCCACTGACGTGCTGAACTTCGTCGCGAGCATCTTCGCCCGCGGCCAGACGAAAAAGTAGTGGTCACTTTTCAGTGATCAGTTGGCGAGGCGAACACGACCCGTTGTCCTGTTCGACTGACGGCTGAGCACCGACCAGTGGCAACTCCAGAACACCGCCGCCGGGGTTTGAGGGGTGGGGGCCTGACCGACCTGAAGGTGTGAACCTGGTCAGGGCGGAAGCAGCAGCCATAAGCATTGGAGGGTGCGGCTCAGGGCACCCCCATCCGCTCACTCCCCGGTGGCGCGACACAACGAACCCCGCGAGTTCCGCTCGCGGGGTTCGTTGTTTCACCCGCCCTTACCGATCTTTGCTCGTACCCGGCCTCATCGGACACTCTGTTTAGCTTCTCTTGAGCGCCCCCGGTCTGTTACGATTCATTCATTCGCTGGCGCGGGCGCACCCGGTGCGCGTCGCGGACGAGTACCAACACCCGAGGCACGATTGCCGTGGGACAAAAAATCGAACAAGACCTACAGCGGTTCCGCAAGATCGTGCGCGGCAATGTGAAGGGTAACCTGTCCAAGTACATCGCGCGCGGGGAGATGATCGGCAAGAAGGGCAAGGACTTCGTGTCGATCCCGCTGCCGAGCATCAACCTGCCGCAGTTTCGGTTCGGGCAGAAGGGGTCCGGCGGGGTTGGCGCCGGGCCGGGACAGCCGGGGCAGCCGCTCACACACCCGCAGGACGGTGAGGGCGAACCGCAGGCGGGCGACTCCCCCGGCGGCCACATCCTCGAGGTCGATGTCACGATGGAGGAACTGGCGGAGCTCCTGGGCGAGGAACTGGCACTCCCGCGGATCGAACCCCGGGGCAACAAGAGCGTCGTCACCCAGAAGGACAAGTACACCAGCATTCGCAGCGTCGGCCCTGAGAGCCTGCGGCACTTCAAGCGCACCTTCAAGCGCGCCCTCAAGCGGCAGATTTCAGCGGGCACCTACAACCCGGTGGAGCCCATCGTGGTGCCGGTGCGTGAGGACAAGCAGTACCGCGCGTGGAAAGAGGTGCCCAAGCCGGACGCGGTCGCGTGCGTCTTCTACATAATGGACGTGTCCGGCAGCATGACCGACGAGCAGAAGGAGATCGTCCGCATCGAGTCGTTCTGGATCGACACCTGGATCAAGAAGCACTACCAGGGGGTCGAGACCGTTTACATCATCCACGACGCTGTCGCACAGGAGGTGGACGAGAACACGTTCTACAACACCCGCGAGAGCGGCGGCACAAAGATCAGCGGCGCCTACGAGCTGTGCAACCGGATCATCGACGCGCGGTTCCCACCGAGCCAGTGGAACGTGTACGCGTTCCATTTCTCGGACGGCGACAACTGGGGCGACGACGTGCCCAAATGCACTGAACTGCTGACCAACACGATGCTGCCCAAACTGAATCTGTTCGGGTACGGGCAGGTGGAGTCGCCCTACGGCAGCGGCGAGTTCTTCGAGCACATCCATGAGCTGGTGGACGACCACGCGAACGTGGTGGCGAGCCGCATCCCGGACCGCGAGGCGATCCTGAGCAGCATCAAAGAGTTTCTCAAAACCGGTCGCTGATCCACTCCTTGCCGAACGCGCTCCGAACCGAACGCCGGCCGTGCTAACCCGGGAGCCCCGCACGGTGATTTCGCTCTGGAGTCGCAGCGCAGTTGAGCGCGTGCAGGAGCCAATACAGTTGTAACAAGAACACCCGGGCGCGAGCCGCTCCAGGTGCCCTCGCGGCGGTCGCGCCGAGCGACGATCCCGGTGACTGACCCGCAGGGCCGTGCGGGCCGACCGCGCGGGTTGACGGAACTGCTGTAAGCCGCCGCCGTGGAATTGTGCGCTCCCCGTTACTTAGCTTCCTCAGCGCGCTGTTTGTCGTGTGGTGAACCAGTCAGTGCGCATACGCTAATGAACCGATGCTGCGCCCCGCCGGCGGGTCCATAGCCGCGCGGAGAGGAACCCGCGCAACCGGCTCTCCTCCGCGCTGAGTTCGAAGCCCTCCGCCGCCAGCAGCGGCGCCGGGTCCGTGAGTTCCTTACCCGGGATCCGCGTCGCCAGCCGGAAGAACGCGTACATCCCCGCGAGCAGCAGTCGGGCCGCCGGCCGCTCCCACCCGCCGGCCGGCAGGCGGAAGTCGCCGTCCACCCACACCGCGCTTGGCCCGCAAGCCGCGCTAACGCGCCGGACGACGGCCGCCACCTCGGCGGGGGTGAAGCAGTCAAGGAAGAAGTTCGTCACCACGAGGTCGTAGCCGCGGTAGGGCAGCGGGTCGGTGCGGGCGTCGGCGGTCACGAACCGGGCCCGCCCGGTGGCGCCCACTACACGCGCCACGCGCCGCCGGGCCAGCGCGATCATGCCCGGGCTTACGTCCAGGCTGTCGGCCTCGAGGTTCGGGTGCGCGCGCAGCAGGTCGTGCAGGAAACGTCCGTCACCGTCGCCGAGGACGAGCGCGCGGCGGCACGCGCCGAGCCGGCTCAAGTGGGCGGTTCGACACGCGTGCAGGGCCCTGCCGAACGAGAGCCGCTCGAGCGCCCGGTACGCCGGCGCGAGCCTGTCGAAGCACGGGCGGCGGCTCACGGCACCACCGCCGCGGCCAGCGGGGTCAGCAGGACGGCGTCGGCCAGCACGCGGGCCGCCCGCACCGACACCCCGGCGCGGAGGGCGTGCAGCGCGGCGAGCGCCGCGGTACTCGCGACCACCGCGCCGGCGACCGCGGGCGCCGCGACGACCGCCGCGCCGAGCGCGGCGCAACCCGCAGCGCC
>JBJSXS010000616.1:0-2411 GCA_046086545.1 Gemmata sp. | reverse complement strand
CCGACCGGCGGGGGCGTGACGCGGTACAGCGCGCCGTACTGGTCCGAGACGATGAGCCGGCCCTTGTCGTCGGTGCACATGCACACCCACGAACCCATTTCGTCCTTGGGCACACTGAACAGCAGTTCGACCTTGAACCCCTTGGCGACCTTCATCGTGAGCGGGTCGGTCGCGGACGGCTCAACGCCCTTCTCAACGCCCTTCTTGGGCTGCCGCGCGGCCACGGGCACCGCCGGGCTGAACGCGAACAGCGCGGGGGCTAGAGCCAGCGCGGGGAGGAAGTGTCGCAGTCGCATGGTGACGAGGCTCCGCGAGAAAGATGTGGGGAGAGTATACGTGCGACCGACCGGGGGGCGTAAGCCCCCCTGTTCGGCCGTCTCAATGAGTGAAGCTCTTGGGCGGCATCGCGGGGGCCAGTACCGCTTGAGCCGGAATCACAGCCCGGCGCCGAACTCGTCGTCGTCGGCGGCGGGCGGGGCCGGCTTCGGCGCGGCCGGCTTCGGCGCGGCCGGCTTGCGCGCCGGCTTCGCGGGCGCGGCCTCCTTGGCCGCGGGCTTGGGCGCCGGCTCCTTGGCTTTCGCGACGGGCGTCTTGGCGGCGGGCTTCGCGGCGGGCTTCGGAGTGGCCGGCTGCTTCGCCGCAGGTTTCGCGGGGACGGTCGCCTTGGGCTCGCCGCGCTTCGGCGAGTAACTCGGAATTTCGTCCTCGTCCAGTTCGTCGAACTCCTCGACCAGCGCGCGCCCCAGCGGGCGCTCGTCGTCGGTGTCGCGCACCGGCTTCGCGGGTGCGGGCCGGGCCGCTTGCGGCTTAACGGGCGGCGCTGGGACCGGCTTCGCCGGCGCGGGCCGCGGTTCCGCGGCGCGGGGGGCCGGGCCCTCGCCCGGCTCGGCCTTCTTCGGGTCGGGCCCGTTGCGGGGCGGCAGTTCCAGCACCTTGCGCGGCTCGCCGCCGTTGCCGTTGCGCGGCGCGGCCGGCAAGTGGATCACGCGGGCCGCGGTCAGCGGCGCCACCCCGGACTTCAGTTCGAGGCCGAACCGCGTGACGACGTACATGCCGCTCGTCTTGTGCTTCTCCAGTTCCAGCAGCCCCTCGCGCTGCGCGTCCTCGAGCAGCTCGCTGAACGTGCGGTAGCCGTAGTACCCCTCGTTGAACGACGGCTTCTTACGCTTGATCGTGTCCTTGAGCATCGACGAGTAGATGATCTCCTTGTTCTCGCGCCGCAGCGCGAGGAGCGAGTCGAGCAGCAGGGCGAACACCTTGCGCTTCTTCTCCGGGATCTCCGCGTTCATCGAGGTCGGGATGATCGGCGCGCGGTCCAGGTCCTCGTAATAGATGAACTCGTCGCAGTTGTCGCGCAGCAGGTCCGAGGTCGCGTCCGTCAGGCCCAGCCCGATGACGTGCTTCCCGAGCTCTTTGAGCTTCGAAACGAGCGGGGAGAAGTCGCTGTCGCCGGACACGATCACGAACGTGTCGATGTGGTCCTTCGAGTACGCGAGGTCGATGGCGTCAACGACGAGGCGGATGTCGGCCGAGTTCTTGCCGGTCATGCCGCGGCGCGGGATCTCGATCAACTCGATGGCGGCCTCGTGGAGCGCGCCGGTGTACATGCCGAACCGGCTCCAGTCGGCGTACGCCTTCTTGCAGACGATCTTGCCCTTTTCGACCAGCCGCTCGAGCACCTTGGCGATCTCGAACTTGTCGCGCCGGTTGTTGAACCCCAGGCCCATGTTCTCGAAGTCGATGAACACGGCCAGAGACCGTTCGCCGTCGCCCGCGCGGTGTGCTTTCATCCCTGTACACTCTGCCGACGTTGAGCGCCGGCCCCGCAGGGACCGCGCCGGGTGTTATGTGGCGAAGGGGTGGGCCCCTGCGGGGCCGGCCCCTGCGGGGCCGGTTTACCACCGTGCGATGTGCAGATTGTGCAGAACGGGGACGAATGGGGGAAGGCCAAGCGCGGATCACCTGTCTACAACGTACCCAACCCTATCGTTTGTTCCTCCTCTCAGGTGCGACGTGTCTACGAACTTCTTCGGCATGGCGGGCAAGGTGGCGGTGGTGACGGGCGGCGGTCAGGGCATCGGCGAGGCGATCTGCCGCCGGCTCGCGGGCGCCGGCGCGCGGGTCGGCGTGTTCGACATGAACAAGGAGAGCGCCGAGCGGGTGGCCAAAAGCATCGGCGGCGTGCCCCTCGTGGGCGACCTCACGAAGGAGGCCGACCTCGACCGGGTGTTCGCTGAGGTCGCGGCGGCGGCCGGTCCGGTGGACGTGCTGGTGAACAACGCCGGCGTCGCGTCGCGTAAGGGCCGCGACGTGCCGATCTGGGAGAGCGTGCGCGAGGACTGGGAGTTCGTGTTCGGGATCAACGTGACCGGCCTCGTGCTGTGCTGCAAGGCGGTGCTGCCGTCGATGAT
>JBJSXS010000615.1:0-5973 GCA_046086545.1 Gemmata sp. | reverse complement strand
GATGCCCGAGCTGTTGAGCTTCATGCCATGGGTGAGGTGCCCGCCGTGCGCGAGGTCGAGGCCGAGGATCGTGTCGCCCGGTTGCAGCGCGGCGAGGAACACCGACATGTTCGCCTGCGCGCCGCTGTGCGGTTGCACGTTCGCGTGGTCCCCTCCGAACAGTTGCTTCGCACGGTCGATGGCCAGGCGCTCGGCCCTGTCGACGTGCTCGCACCCGCCGTAGTACCGCTTGCCCGGGTACCCCTCGGCGTACTTGTTGGTCAGGCACGAGCCCTGCGCGGCCATCACCGCGGGGCTGGTGTAGTTCTCGCTGGCGATCATCTCCAGGCCGACCTGCTGCCGCTCGCGCTCGCCCGCGACCGCGGCGAACACTTCAGGGTCGGCCTGTTGTAGAACGTCCATTTCGCCTCCGTGTTTGGCGTGTGGTGGTTGGCGTTTGGTGTTAACCGGAACCGGCGCATCGGCAGCGTGGGGGAACACCAAGCACTGAACACCAGACACTCCTTATGTTGTACCGACCCCGACCCCCGCCGCCCGGAGTTTGTCCGCGAGGGTTCCGTCGGCCCGGTACACGATGCCCGCCCAACCGAACCGTTCCGCAGCCTCGACGTTCGTGGGCAGGTCGTCCACGAACACGCACTCCTCTGGCTCGGCGTTCGCGTGCTGCTGAATGTGTGCAAAAAACGCCTCCTCCGGTTTTCGCGCCTTGGCGTCGAAAGAGGTGCCGAGGTGGTCGAAGTGTGCAAGTACGTCAGCGAACTGCTCGCTGTACGCCTCGAAGTGCGCACGGGTCGTGTTGCTCGCGAGGACGATACGGTACCCGGGCCTCAACCGCGGGATGAGGTCGCTAACCTCGGGGTTATGCCAGAAGATCCGCGCGAACGCGGCGAGGAACTGCTCGTCGGTACATTTCAGCCGCGCGTTCAGCTTCGCCTCGCGCACGTACTCGGCGGTGTCGATCGCCCCGCGCTCGTAGGCGTCCTCGATGTGGCTGCCGTACAGTTTGAGTGCGATTTCGACCGGCGGGACCTCGGTGTACCCCGCGAGCCGGGCGACTGCCCGGCTGTGGTCGAAGAACGCTACCACGTTACCGAAGTCGAAGATGACGGTCTTGATTGGCATCGACGCGCACTCAATGCGCCGGGAATATCCTGGCACGGTTTAGCGCCGGCCCCGCGGGGCCAACGCCCAGAGTCTCGGCCCCGGCGAGGCCGACGCTAGTCGCCTGTCCGCCTGTCGAGCTACTTCCCGAGCGGTTTCAGCACAGCCGCGCCTGGCTCGATTCGGTTACGCGGCACGGCCGCGTAGCCGATCACGAGCCTTCCATCGGGCAAAACGGCCAGCGCGTGAATCGGCCCGAAGTCGCGTTCCGCGCCCGACACCCGCCTTCCGTCGCTCACATTCCAGACCGCGAGGTACGACTTCCCGCGCGGGGCCGCCCCGGCCGTGACGAGTTGGGTGCCGTCCGGCGTGAACCGCGCCGCGTGAACCCAGCCCGGGTGCGACGGGGCCGGTTCGCCGGGCAGCACCGGCTTCAGGTCCGGGTTCTGGAAGTCCCGAACGACTTTACCGGTCGCCACGTCCCACAGCTTGACAGATTTGTCGCTGGACGCGGACGCCAGTAACTTTCCGTCCTTCGCCAGCGCGAGGCTAAACACCTGGTCGCGGTGCCCGCTGGGCCCGTCCTCCTTCTTGGCCGGTTGGGCCTTGTCGTCCTTCTTCGGCTCTGCCACCGGCACCGGGTCCGGGGCCGCCTTGTACTCCCTTACCATGTTCCCGCTCGCCACGTCCCAGAGCTTGATCGTCTTGTCGAAACTGGCGGTAAAAAGTTGTTTAGAGTCGTTCGACCACTGGACCGCGTAGATCGGGTTCTGAACCGGTTGTGGCATCGTGACCGCGTGGGCGGTCACCTGCTTCAGCGGTGCGCCTTTGGACACGTCGAAGGTGCGCATCACACCATCGTGACAACCGGTCGCGAGGACATCGCCGGTGCCGTCGAACGCGACGCAACCGACGAGATTCGGGTGCTGAAAGGTCTTAACCGGGGCGTCAGTGGCGACCCGGAACCGGCGAACGCTCTTGTCGCCGGCCGCAGTATAGAACTGCCCGTCCGCGTTGAACGCCAGCGCGGCCGTGGCGACCGGGTGCGGGAACGACTGGAGTTTCCTCCCGAACTCCGCGGGTGTGGGCTGGTTGGGCGCGAACCCAACGTTCCACGCGACCGCACTGTTTTCCTTGTCGCCCAGTAGAGCAGCAAGAACGCTGTTGCTAGGCTGGAACGCGAGCGCCTTGACTGCGGCGCCGGCGGCGATGGCGCCCACGAGCTTGGCGTCGGCCGCTGTGTACACCTTGATGGTGCCGTCAGCGCCGCCGACGGCCACCCGCTGAAGGTCTTTCGATATCGCAGCGGCCGTCGCGTCCGCCCCAAATTCGAACGCGCGCTCTTTCGTCCCGTTGTTCGGGTTCCAGCTCACGACCTCCTTGCCCGGGCCGACGCTCAGAACGCGCTCGCTGCCCGGCGAAACGGTCACTACCGGCTTGCCCGCACCAAGGGGGATGATGCGGGTGCAGGTCACCGGTGAGACGACGACGGTCTTGTCCGCGCTCGCGGTGATGACCGCCGCGGTCGCCGCGTGAGCGGCCCCGCGAACCGCGCCGGTGTGTGGGAACGACTGGAACACGTTCCCGGTTGCTACCTCGACCAGCACCGCTACGTTGTCGCCGCGTCCAACGAGGAGGCGCGTCTTGTCGGCGTTAAAGCTCAGGCTCAACACGTCAGCGGGTTGCGACAGCTTGCCCGCTTCCTTGCCGTCCGCGAGCGTCCACAGGGTCACCTCTTTACCCACGCCCGCAGCCAGAGTGAGGCTGTCGCGCGAAAGGGTCAGGACGGTCGCGGGCGCGGCGAGCGGCCCGATCTCGCGCAACGGCTTTTCGGGTTTGGCCATGTCCCACACGCGAACCAGTTTGTCCGCGCCCGCGGTAATCACCTGGCCGCTCGCGGGGTTGAGGGCCACGGCTGTAACTTTGCCCGCGTGCGCCTTGAGGTCGTACTTCGTACGGCTCGGCTCCTTCCCGTCTTTGTCTTTAACCAACTTCGCATCGAGCGGAAGGCTCCAGCCCTTGAGCGCACCGTCCGCCCCGGCAGTAAACAGGATCGGCTGCGACGGGTGGAAGGCGGTCGCGGTGACGCCGCCGGTGTGTGCGGTCGCCTCGCCCTTCGCCTTCCCCTGTCGGTCCCACGCGAGCACTTTGCCGTCGGTGCAGCCCGCGGCGACCGTGCCGCCATCGGTTGCGAGCGCGACCGCGGCGATGTCGGCCTTCGCGCCGGAAAACGTTCCCGCAGTCTGATTGTTCGCGGTCGTGCCAAGCGTCACAGTCCTGTCAGCGGTCGCGTAGAGGACGGTGCTGCCGTCGGGCGAGGCCGCGAACGCGGTGACCGCGTCCTTGAGCGGGGGGAACACGCGGACCGGTTGGCCCGGGGTCTGCCAGAACCTCAGCACGCCGTCGGTGCTGGTGCTGAACGCGCCCTGCCCATCGGGCCGAGCGGCGAACCCGACGACCTCCGCCGTACCTGTGCCGTAGACGGCGAGCTGCTTGCCGTCGGCCGCGCTCCAGAAACGGATCGTCTTGTCCGCACCGGCGGTCACCCACCCGTTGTTGCCGAGAGGCGCGGCCCCGACTAATGCGCCGCTGTGTCCCTTAAGTTCTACCGCCCCCTTCTCTTCGCCCTGCGGGAACACTTTCACGACCCCGTCCGCGCCGGCCACCGCGAACGACTTGCCGTCGTTCCCGACCGCCACACCGGTACTCGGGCCGTTGGTCGCGAAGGTCCTCGCGGGCGTGCTCACCGGCACGTCCCAAATGCGGACGTTGTTGTCGGCCCCGCCGGTCGCGATCAAGTCGCCCTTCGGCGAGAAGGTGACGCACAGCACCTGCCCCTTGTGCCCCTGCTCCCCGCCGTAGGTGCGCAGTTCCGCCCCGGTCGCTGCGTCCCAGAGTTTCACGGTCTTGTCGAAGCTCGCGGTGGCGATGAACTTCCCGTCGGGGCTGACCGCGACCCCCTCAACGGTCTCGGTGTGCGTCTTCAGTACCGCGACCGCACCCGGTGGTGCCGGTGGTTGGCTCCGCAGCGCGCCGGCGCAGTGTGCCAGTGCGAAACCAAGCGCGAGGAGCGCGAGACGGCGTGAGGCGGGCATGGCGGGGGTCCGTGCGGAGAGGGGCCAGCGGGCAGTGAAAGGTAGTGTCGCAGGCTGAGGTGTAACGGTCAACCCGGCAACCGATTTGCGACTTTGCGGTTCGCTCCTCGGCGGAGGTCAAGGGGTTCTAACTCGACTCACTTGTACGCCTTCATTGCTGCCAGGCGCGTGCGAATGTCGTCCAATACCGCCTGGAAGCGCTTGTCGGCCGAGCCGCCGTAAAGCTCCTCGAACTTATCTGCGGAGAGGCAGTCGCGCAGCCCCTTCAGCGGCGGCAAGTATTCGCGTGCGCTGAACTGCTTGTATACGTCGTGCAGCACCTCCGCGTCGCGCTGTGCGGTGCGGGCGAAGGTGATGCCCGCGAACTCGGCCGCCAGCGCGGGCACACACAGGTTCGAGGGGCGGTGCAGGTCGGACAGGGCGCGCCCGACCGCGACGCCTTCGGCCGCATCGCGCGGGAGCAGTTCGCCCGTCGCGCAGCCGATGAAGAACTGGCGGCACAGGTCGCGCCGGCCGTCCAGTGTCGGGTTGCCGAGGACCGAGAGCCGCTCCTTGCGCTCCTCGGGCGTTTCCGCGCCTTTGGCGCCATCGGCGGTGGTCGCATCGGCCGCGAGCGCGCCTGTGTCGTCGAGGGCGATGCCCAGCGCGACCAGGAACGCCGGAACCATCTCCGGACCGGGCGTGCGCAGCGCGCTCTCGGCCGCGGTGCGCACGTAAGCCGCGGTCAGTTCGTCACCCGACAGCGCCTTCGGCCCGAGTGCGGCATTCGCCTTCGCGCGCGCGGTCACCGCCTTTACCACCGCGCGGACCAGTTCGGCGCGCTCGCCGGGCTTACCCTCGGGTCGCGGGTTCTTGGGCGCGGGTTCCGGGTTGTTCGCCACATCGCGACCGAGGCCGTTGAGGTACTCGAGCGCCAGCGCGTCGCCCGGCGCGGATTTTAGCAGAGCTTTGTAGAGCCGGGCGATCCGCACGCGGTTGGCGGCCGATAGCGTGTCGAATGTTACAGCCGGGTCACGGCGGCGCTCGTCGGCCCACAGGTTCAGCAACAGCGCGTTGAGGGGGTCGAGGCGCACCACCGCGTCGGCGCGGAGCGCGTACCCGTTCCCGAGTTGCGCCCGCAGCGCGGACCCGGGGTCCGGCGTACCCGCCGCGCCAAGCGCCTTCGCCAGGAAGTGAACGAGCACCTCGGCGCGCTCCGGCTCGCCCTTCGGGCGCCATTCGCGGACCAGGACGTGCCGACCGGCGAGACCGCGGCTCTGGCCGAACGCCGGGTCAACCTTTTCGTCGATCTTGCGGCTGGAATACCCGACCGCCAGGGCCCCCTCTTTCACCCTTACCCCTTTCTCGAGGCTGACGAGGAGGTCGGTCGTGTTCTTCGCCGCAGGGTCGGACTTCCAGGTGGCGAACCCGGCGAACTCGAACCGCACGCTGGTGGCCTGCTCGATCAGCTTGGCGGCATCGTCGAACCGCGCGCGCAGCTCGGTCTGCCAGAGCTTGTCGGTTCGCGGGTCCACGTCGTCCACGAGCAGCGTCACCGGCACCTTGACGGGAGGGTCGCGCGGCACCGGGTTGAGTTCCGGCCGCGCGTCTCGCTCGGGCGCTTCACCGGGCTGTTCCAGCCCTTCCAGGTGGAAGCTCGCCGGCGGGTCCGGCAGGAACACGTAGGCGTTGTAAACGTCAATCCGCAGCTTTTGCTGTTTGCCGCCGGCGGTGAACGTGATGTCCGCCGGACCGGCGACGTACACGGGTAGCACATGGTTCGAGGCCACCGTGTGCG
>JBJSXS010000614.1:0-6824 GCA_046086545.1 Gemmata sp. | reverse complement strand
GGCGACTACGACGTGGACGGGGTCACCGGCACCGCGATCCTGCTCCGCGTACTCGGCAAACTCGCGGCCGACGTGCAGTACCACGTCCCGCTGCGCCTGTCCGAAGGCTACGGCCTCAACTCGGAGCGCCTGGGTGAACTGAAGCGCGGCGGGGTACACGTGGTGGTGAGCGTGGACTGCGGCATCGCCAGTCTCGCAGAGGCTCAGACCGCGCGCGACCTCGGGCTGGAGTTGATTGTCACCGACCACCACGAAATGAAGATGGGACTGGACGGGCCGCTGCTCCCGTGCGCGGACGTGCTGGTCCACCCGCGACTACCGGTGCCCGACCCGTACCCGTTCGGCGACTTGTCCGGGGCGGGTGTCGCGTTCAAGCTCGCTTGGGCCGTCGCGCAAAAAGCGTGCGGGTCCGAAAAGGTAACGCCGGAGCTGCGCGAAGTTCTCCTCGACGCCGTCGGGCTGGCAGCGCTCGGGCTGGTGGCCGACGTGGTCCCGCTCCGCGACGAGAACCGGATTTTCGTGCGGCACGGCTTGGACCGCATCCGTGAGGCGCCCTCCGTCGGTCTGAGGGCGCTGCTCGACGCCAGCGGGGTGAAACCCGACCAGCCGGTCACGTCCGAAGACGTGGGGTTCAAGCTCGCCCCGCGGTTGAACGCGGCCGGGCGCCTGGGGTACGCGGGCTGGGCGGTCGAACTGCTCACCACCCCGTCTGCGGAGAAGGCCGCGCGGTTCGCGCAGCAGCTCGAGGCGCAGAACGGCGACCGTCAGGCGCGAGAGCGGAAGTACACCCAGGCCGCGAAGGAGATGGTCGAGGGGCAATTCGCGAAGGACCCGGCCATTGTCGTCGGATCGCCCGAGTGGCACGCGGGCGTCGTCGGCATCGTGGCCGGGCGGCTGGTCGATTACTTCGGCAAGCCGGCGCTGGTGATCGCAATGACCCCCAACGAGCCGGTCGCCACCGGGTCCGGGCGCAGCGTCCCCGGGTTCGCGCTGCACACGGCGCTGGTCGCGTGCGACGACCTGCTGGAAGGCCACGGCGGGCACGCAGCGGCCGCGGGGTTCAAGGTGCGGCCGGACCGCATCCCTGCACTACGCGAGCGGTTCAACAACTACGTCACCGGGCACTACCCGGGCGGCGCGCCGGCGCAAACGATCACGCTCGACGCCGAGGTGCCGCTGTCCGCGGTCACCTTCGGTCTCCTCAAGGACCTGGACAGGCTTGAACCCTACGGGGCCGGGAACCCGCGCCCGAAGTTCCTCGCGACCGGGCTGAAAGTCGAAGAACCGCGACTGATCGGACAGGGAGAAAAGCACATGGACTTCCGGGTCCGACAGGGGGACACGACCATCCGCTGTGTGGCGTGGGGAATGGCCGACCGGATGGACGAGTTGATGAGCGCCGGCGGCGAGTGTTGCATCGCGTTCACGCCCAAGATCAACGATTGGAAAGGGTACAAAAAGATCGAGCTTCAGGTTACGGACCTTAAGCCAGGCCGCACGGTGCAGTTGGTTTAAATCGGATGAGACGGGGTGAAACGGGCACGGCTCCTGTGCCCGCCGTTATCACCCCTGGTCTCTCGCACCCCTCACCCGTTCTCCTTAACCGGCCGTGGCAGCGGGGTCGGCTCGCGCTTCTTGAGCGCCTCGATGCGCATCGTCCACGAGGCCACGAACTTCCTGTACTCGTCACTGTTCACTGCCGCGCCCACGGCCCCGACGTTGATGCCGCCCCAAAGCGGCACCCACGTTTGGAGTTCAACCGCTACGACGTTCCAAAGGGCCGCCTCTCGCACCGGGATTGCCGGGTCCGCGAGCAGCACGGCCAGTTCGTCCAGCCGATCCGGGTCCGGGCGGGTGGGCGACACAAACCCGCGCAGCAGCCTCAGCACCCGGTCGGCCGCGTCTTCTTCGGCCTTCTCCTCGCCCAGTCCTTTGTTGATTAGCACGGCGCGCAGTAGCGCGGTGTTGACGCGGTCGCGGGCCACCCAGTTGGTTAAAGCCGTTACCACCGACTGGCGCGCCGGCCACGGCAGTTCGGACTTCAGCACGTCCACGAGCGGCTTGAGCGGTTCGGCCCCGGTCGGGGTCGGGTCCGCGAGGGCGGCCTGCGAGTAAATCGCAAGCCGGGTCACGAGCGCCAGGTCTGGCGTGCCGGGGGCCGGCTCGAGCCGCGCCTCCATCACCTGCCGCACCACGTTGCGCTCGGTCACCTTGTGGGCCGCGTCGGTCAACACTCGCGCCACCGCCTGTTGCGATTTTCCCTCCAGCAGCGGGGTCGGGGTGACCTCCTGCACGTTCTCCACGGGCTTCGGGCCGACCAGCGAAGCGGTGACCGAGTCCCAGGTCAGTTGGTGTTCGAGTGCGACGGCAGGAACGCTCTTGAACCGGCGCGGGGCGGCGATCCCGGCAGTGCCGGCCACCACCGCGACACGAGCCTCGGCCTTCGGGAGCGCGCCACCGGATCGCGTGTACGGCACGCCCGGCTCGAACCACGAGATCAGTTCGACCAGCACGTCGGCCTGCTCGTTCGGCAGGCTCACGTCCCACACCTCGGTTGAAACCCGGACCCTTACCTTCGCCCCGGTGGGCCTCTTGGCCTTCAAATAGATGCGCCCGCCCAGGAGGGTGATGTCGGCGTCGAAGCCCGCCTCCGGCGGGTGAAAGGTGACGCGCGACTCGAACACGCGGTACGGGAGTTGTTCCGGCACGTTGCCCCACAGGTGTACCTGCACCTGCTTCGCCTCGCCCACAAGAACCTGCGCCTTGTACCCGGGCAGCGCCATGAGCGGGGTGTTCGACATCACGATCTCGTCGTCGTCGCCCTTGAGCCGCAGGCGCTGCCACGAGCCGGGCTTGTCCTGCGCCACCACAAGTGTCCGGCTGGTTTCGAGGGAGCCGATCTTGAGCACCTTCCCGTCGGGCCGGCGGACCGGGTCGTCGAGTGCGGGGCCGGGGTCCCGCCGGGTGGCCGCCGCGACGTGAAGTGCGATCGCGGCGGGCGTTAGCACAGTGCCGCTGTTGTCACTCTTCTTCGGCACGGGCTGGTCAACCACCTTCGGCTTCGTCGACTCGGGCTCCTTTGGTAGGGGTGTCGGCTCGGCGGGCGGGGTGAGCAGCACAAAGGAGTTGCCAGCGCTGGTTTCGGGGGCGCCGGGCTGTTCGTGCGGGAAGGACATGAACACGGCCGCGGCCAGGAACACGAGCATCACGACACCGATGCCGAGCAGCGCGAGCCGCCCGGCCCAGCCGGACGCGGCCGAGTACCGCGTCATGCCCAGCAACAGTGCCGCGTCAGCCGCGTCGCGCTCCGCGTCATCCACCAGCGGCGGGCGGGCCGCACTGACCGGGAGACTCTTGTTGGGGCGGCGTCCCGGCTCGGAGGCGGGCGGCTTCTGGAGGTCGTACATGCGCCGGTGCGAGCGAGGCGGAACCAGTACCGGCTCGGTCAGAACCAGTGTCAGAATCTGGTGGCACGCCGCCACCTCCGCAAGGTGTACGTCTGACCCCAGGCACGTCTCCTCCACCTGCCGGAGCGTTTCGGAATCGAGTGTGTTGTCGAGGTACTCAGCTACGGTGTTCGGGTCGGCGGTATCGTCATCGGCGTGCGCCGGCACCGGGGTACGCAGCCCTCGGCGCCGCGTCACCTTTTTGATGCGCTCGACCAGATCGAGCGCATCACCGCTCTCCGCGACCTTGCGCCCCAGGCTTCGGGTCTCGGCCGGCCCGAGCGTGTCATCGATGTAAGCGAGCAGCGTGCGCAGGGTGAGGCGCGGCATGATGGGGTCCTCAGGGCGCTCGTCGCGGGCACCACCCGTGCCCGTCTACTTCTTCTGTGGCGCCGCGGCGGTTCCTTCGTGCATCATTCCTGAAAAAATCGTAATCTGGCGGCCGCACCCTGATCGAACCGGGTGCCGTTCACTTGTACGAGGTCCACCTATGCGTCTCGCCTTGGCTGCGCTGACTGCGCTAATTGGGTCAAACGCGTTCGGGGCGGAGCCCACGTTGCGTGCCGGGGCGTTCGCGATGGACGTGACGCCCGAGAAGTTCCCCGTTTCGGTGAACGGCGGGTTCGCGGACCGGAAGGCCACGTCCGCGCACGACCCGCTGCACGCGCGCTGCCTCGTACTCGACGACGGGAAAACGAAGCTCGCAGTTGTGGTGGTGGATAGCTGCATGATCCCGCGGGAACTCATCGATGGAGCGAAAGCTCTCGCCGAGAAAAAGACCGGCATCCCGGCCGCGAACATGCTCGTGTCCGCGACGCACACCCACAGCGCGCCCGCGGTGGCCGGCGTTTTTGGGAGCGACCCGGACACGGCCTATCAGAAGTTCCTGACCGAGAAGATTGCCGCCGGTATCGAACAGGCGCATAAGAACCTCGCACCAGCAAAGCTGGGCTGGGCGGTGGGCGAGGAACCGAACCACGTCTTCAACCGCCGCTGGCGGATGAAGCCTGGGTTCAAGAACATTGACCCGTTCGGGAACGACACCGATAAGGTGCGGACGAACCCGCCGCGTGCCGGCATGGACCTGGTCGAACCTGCTGGGCCGACCGACCCGCGCGTTACCGTACTGTCGGTGCGCGACGCGAAGGACGCGCCGCTCGCGGTATACGCGAATTACTCTCTGCACTACGTCGGCGACCGCCCGGCGCTGTCAGCCGACTACTTCGGGGTGTTCGCTGACCTGGCCGGACAGAAGCTAAAAGCGGGCAAGGGATTCGTTGGCATCCTCGCGAACGGCACCAGCGGGGATGTGAACAACATCAACTTCCGCGAGGCCGCGCCTAAGCTCCAACCCGGTGAGCGGTCGCGCACCGTGGCCGACGCGGTCGCGACCGCCACGGTGAGGTCTGTCAACAAGGCGGAACACGCGCCGCGTGCGGGCTTCCGAGTCGCTTCGAAGGAAATCGAACTGGGTGTGCGCAAGCCCACGGACGCTGAGGTCACGCGCGCCGTGGGGATTCTCGAAAAGGCCAAGGGCCGCGAACTGAAGGGGGCGGACGAAACCTACGCCCGCGAAACGGTCCTGATCGCGAAGTACCCCGCCGCGGTCAGGGTGCCGGTGCAGGTCATGGCGATCGACGGGTGCGCCGTCGTAGCGATCCCGTGCGAGGTGTTTACCGAGATCGGACTCCGCATCAAGACGAACAGCCCGTTCAAGACGACGTGCGTGGTGTCGCTGGCGAACGGCTACTTCGGCTACCTGCCGACGCCCGAGCAGCACGCGCTCGGCGGGTACGAGACCTGGCGGGCCCGCTCCAGCTTCCTCGAGGTCGAGGCTTCCAACAAGATCGAGAAAGCTATTGTCGAGTTGATGAAGGATCTGTTCGGCAAGTAAAACGCGTCCGGCCGGTACCGGTCGCGCAGGTGAAGCGGTTCCTCCGCAACTCCCTGTGCGACCCGCACCGGCCGGACGTTGGCGGAACGCGGTTCCGGCCGCGGCCCGCCTGCCTCTTCTCTGTACCAGCCCCTTTACATCTCTGCTCAGGCACTAGTCGAGAACGAAGTAACTTAATGCAGCATGCGTGCCAATTCCAAATTTGCGACAAACACCCGACCTGTGAGGGCCCTTTTCAGCGTCAACCGGAAAAAACCGGGGGCGAGCCGGTAGGATTTACAATTCCCGTTGTCGGGATGGCAAAAAATTCCTGCCTCACCGGATCAAAATTACTCGAACGTCCATCACATTTGTGCCGGTCAGCCCGCACTTGATCAGGCCACCGGCACGGTCGAAGAAGGTGTACGCGTCGTGGCGGTCGAGGTAGCACTGGGCTTCAGCTCGAGGAGTGTTGGCGTCCGCGACGGCCCCGGCCGCGTCCGTCGGGCCGTCCTCGCCGTCGGTGCCGCCGCTGAGCACGGTAACGCGGGCGATCGCCGCACCGAGTTTGGCGAGTACCGCCAGGACGAACTCCAGGTTGCGCCCCCCCTTCCCCGGGTTGTTGCCGAGGGTGACTGTTGTTTCCCCGCCGAGGAGAATGCACGCAGGCGGTTGCACCGGAGTGCCGTCGCACACGACGCCGCGTGCAACACCCGCCACAGCTGTGGCGACGTGGCGCGTTTCGCCCTCCACGAATGAGCCCAGATCTAGCACGCGATAGCCCAGTTCCTCCGCGCACCGCTTCGCAGCGTGCAGCGCGACGCGGTTGCTGCCGATGATCCGGTTCTCGACGTTCGCAGGCAAGGCCTTCAGGGTCTCTGGGTGTTTGCCCTCTGAACCGTGTTCGAGGTATTCCAGCACCGCCCGGGGCGCGGCCGCCAGCAGATCGAACTTACGCAGTACTTCGAGCGCGACCGCGAACGTAGTCGGGTCCGGCGCGGTCGGGCCGCTGGCGATAACGTCGAGCGGATCCCCCACCACATCCGAGATGACGAGCGACAACAACCGCTTGCCGCGGAATGCGTCCGCGAGGCGCCCGCCTTTCACGCGCGACAGGTGCTTGCGCACGCAGTTCATTTCATCGATGGTGGCCCCTGACCGGTGCAGGAGTTTCGTGATCGCGAGTTTGTCCGCGAGCGACACGCCCTCCACGGGTGCCGGCAAAAGCGCGGACCCACCGCCGGAGAGGAGGCACACCGCAACGTCCTCCGGCCCGGCGCTCTGGAGCAGGCGGAGCATCTGCTCCGCGCCCGCGACACCGGCCGCGGTGGGTTCGTTCACGCCCTGCGGCCGCGCCGCGTGAATGCGAATCTTCTTGAGCGCCGCGGTCACCCCTTCGGGTACGTTCACCACTCCTTCGACAGTATCGAGGCGGCCCGCGAGGGCCGCCTCGAGGCCGAGCGCCATCCCCGGCCCGGCCTTACCCGCGCCAACGGCGATCACAC